>JAPKGY010000255.1 GCA_026647385.1 Phycisphaerae bacterium
GACGGGGCCGACGGTATCGCTGGCGGTTCGAGATGCGGCTTTGTCGTTTCCGATCAACGACGAGGAACGCGCCCTGCCGCCCGATCAGCGATTTCTCAGGCTGGACGGGATCGCGGGCGCGATCCGCGTCGACTCGAACCAGGTCGAACTGGACCTGCAAGGGCAACTGCGCTCGCGCCCGATGAGCCTCGAAGGTACGCTCCGATTCGGCGAGGGGGCGGATTCGTCGGCCGTCGGTTTCGATCTGGAGCTTCGTCTTTCGCGTATGCAATTGCCGCGCGAGGAGGACGCCAAGGATCCGATCGAGCGTCGTTTCGTGCAGGCCTGGCCGATGATTGCCAAACAGGTTCGCGACTTCGACGGGGTGGGCGAGGTCGACGTGACGCTGCGCCTTCATCGAGAGCCCCAGTCGGACGCCGCCGTCGAGCTGGTCGAAGGCACCGTCGAGTTCAAGGGGTGTTCCGCGCGGTATATCCGCTTTCCGTATCGCCTGGACGATCTGACCGGTCGCGTCTGGCTCCGCCCCGACGGTCGATTTGAGCTTCTGGACATTGTGGGACGGCACCACCGCGCTCGGGTCACGATCAAGGGTCTCCTGGGTGGACGCCTCTCCCATGAGGGCGACCTGGTCGTCGGCGCGGAGGACCTCGTTCTGAATGACGACCTGCTCGTCTGCCTGGACGAGCGCGATCGCGAGCTGATCGACCGATTCAGGCCGACCGCGCGGGCGGACGTGCAGGTCCGCATGCGCAGGCCGGCGACGCCGCTCGATCAGCCGCCCGAGCGGTGGGATACCGAGGTGGACATTCAGTTCCGCGATGGCACGATCAACCTGGTCGATTTCCCGTACCCGCTCGAGCGCCTGTCCGGCGCGATGCACATCGCCAAGGGGCGTCTGGAGGTGACGGATTTCTGCGCGAGCCGGGGTGACGTGCGGGCCTGCGTCAGCGGGGCGGCCGAGGACGCGGGCGAAAAGGGCTTCTCGTACGATCTGGAGTTGAAGGCCGACCGGGTGCCGCTGGATGAATCGCTGCGGTCGGCGCTTCCCGCCGCCGGCCGGCACCTGTTCGAGAAGTTCCAGCCCACCGGGTACGCTCAGGTCAACGGTCGGCTGTATACGCCCTCCGCGGGTGACGCCCTGGCGTGCGATCTGAAAGCCCTTTGGACGGACGGATCTCTGACCGTCCCCGGCACGACCGAACGGATCGATCGCGGTCGGGCGACCTTGCGGATCAGCCCCGAGGAACTGGCCGTCGAATCGTTCGAGGGGCGATTCGGCGAGTCGGTCCTCCAGGCCGACGGGCGAATTCCGATGGGCGATCGAGGTGATCTGCTCCTCCACGTGCGCAGCCCGCGCATGGCTTTGGACGACCGATTGCGCGCCGCCTTGCCTCCCGAGATTCAGCCGACGTGGGACCGATTTCACCCGGAGGGTTTCGCCGCCTTCGATCTGCGATACGGGCCCGGAGCGTCCGGGTCGCGTCCGGCATCCGCGCCCGCCAGTGATCCGGGAGTCGCCGCGTCGCAGCCCTCGCGGACGGACGACTACGCGATCACCATCGAGCCGCTCGACTGTCGGCTGCGCTACGACGAGTTCCCGTTGCCGCTTTCCAACGTGACCGGCCGATTGCACGTTGCTCCGAACAGGATCCTGATCGATCGGATCAAAGCCGGTTGCGAAGGCGCGACGATCGAAGGCGTCGGCGCCGTCGATGTCGGGCCGCGACGCACGTTGATTACGCTGGCCGTCGACGCCGCGGATCTCCCTCTCAGGGATTCGCTGCGTCAGGCGCTGCCCTGGCGGCTTCGCCGTTTGTGGAACGATCTGGAGCCGGCCGGCGTCGTCGACCTTTCGTTCGGCAAGCTCCTGCTCACCTGCCCCGCCGGCGGCCGGGTGACCTGGACCTTCGACGGTTCCGCCCGGTTCAAGGGTGTTTCGCTCGCGCTGGGGGCGCGGTTGCGGCAGATCGAGGGCGAACTGCGGGCGTCGGGCGAGATCGCCGAGGAGATCACGTTCCAGGGCGATCTGAACTGGTCCGAGGCGCGGGTTGAAGGCTGGAAAATCACCGATCTGACCGCCGCTTTCGCCCGTCCGCCGAATTCGGGTACGCTGCGCGTCAATCGCATGATGGGAGAGTTTTATGGAGGCAAGATCATCGGCGAGGCCGAGATCCGGGAGGCGCCGGGCGGGTCGGAGTTCGGCCTGTCGCTGACCGCGAGGGACGTTTCGCTCGGCGGCTTTCTCAACGGTCGACTCGAGCCCGGCGAGAAACCCGTCGCCTTGCAAGGCGTCGTGGACGGCAACCTTGCCCTGACCGGCCGACTCGGCGACGTCAAGAGCCGCCACGGCGGGGGGACCGTTTTGATCCACCACGCCCAGATGCTCAAAGTCCCGTTCATCCTCGCCATGATGCAGGTCGTCCATCTGGCCGTCGACGACGATAATGCCTTCCACGACGCCCGCCTGTCCTTCATCGTGGATGAGGACGATCTGGTGTTCCACGAAATCGACTTGCGGGGCAAGGCCCTTTCGATGGTCGGAGCCGGGCGGGTCCATACACCCACCGAGGCGCTCGACCTCGTCCTGCTGGTCGGCAGCCCGATCAGGCTTCCGCGGATGGAGGTCCTCAGCGAACTGGTCGAGGGCATCGCCCGCGAACTCGTCGAAGTTCACGTCGAAGGCAGATTGAGCCGCCCGACTTTCCGGGCGGAGATCGTCCGCAGCATCCGCAACACGGTGGAGGCTGTGCTCAACGCTCGCGAGAAGCGGACCCGGTGAGTCGGATCGCTCGACGGAACCCCGCTCAGCGCAGGACCGCGGGGCGGTGGACCTTCAACTTGCTCTCCTTGGTGTGTCCGTGTTTATCCTTGAGCACCTTCATGGCTTTTTTGGGGTCGGCCACCTTGAAGACGCCCTTGGTCCTGCCGCCGCTTGCGCCGGTCGTGCAGTATGCGTAGGCGATGTTGATATGGGCGTCGGCGAGCTTCTGGCACACCTCAGCCAGGGCGCCCGCCTTGTTGGCCATCGTGACCATCAGGACGTCCGTTTCGGTCGTGGGCAGGTTCAGGCCCGCCAGCGCGCCGCGCAGGTGCTCGGGATCCTCGCCCACCAGCCGCAGCACGCCGTGTTCACTCGTGTCCGTCATCGTCATGGCCAGGATGTTGATCTTGGCCTGGGCGATGGTCTTCGTGACCTGGGCCAGCACGCCGGGCTTGTTCACCAGAAAAACGGAGAATTGCCTGATGAGTTCCATTATTCACCTCCACCACGGTTGAGAGGTCGCAGGCGCTCGGACGGATTTCGTCCGCGGAGGCGGACCCGGGTCGCACGCCGGCTCGTTCCGATCGCATGCGTCCCCACCGGGGGATTATAGCTCGTCCCCGCGTGCTCCGTATCGTCATTTCAGCCGCTTGGTCGGCCCCGGTTGCGTTTGAGCCGCCTTCGCATCGACGGTCGGCGGCCCCTCGATCCACCCGAGTGATGCCAGGAACCGGTCGGTGAGCCGGAGCGTTTCGTGGAAATACAGGTTATCGCTCCTGCCGGGGTTGAAGAATCCGTGCCCCTGGCCCTCGAATCCGACCGCCTCGCACTTGTTACCCGCGGCCCGCATGGCTTGGGCGAACTCCTCGATCCTGGCGAACGGAATGAGATGGTCGTTCTTGCCGTGAAAGATGATCGTGGGTGCGAGACCGGGCTTGATGTGATCCGCCGGCGACAGATCCTCAGCCTTGGCTCCGAGCCGCTTGGCCAGATTCAGGTGTCTCTTGGACGGGTCGTCCGACGTGAGGTCGACCGCGGGATTGAAGAGGATCATGGCGTCAGGCCGGAAGCTCACCGATTTGTCCTTGTCGTCGGTCATGTCGTCGAGCGTTCCCACCGCGGCCGCCAGATGGCCGCCGGCCGATCCCCCGCTGGAGGCGATCCGGTCGGGATCGATGCCCAGACGGCGGGCGTTCGCCCGCGCCCAGCGCAACGCGGACTGGGCGTCCGCAACGCAGTCGGCCACCATGGCTTGGTGCCGGTTGAAGACGCGGTAGTCAGCCGTCCCCGCGACCATGCCGCGCGAGGCGAGGTACCGGCACTGCGGGACGAATTGGCCCGGCGATCCGGTCAGCCACCCGCCGCCGAAGAAGAAAATTATCGCGGGGGCCTTGTCGCTCTGCTTGTGCCCCGGCGGCATGAAGAAGTGGATCCTCAACTCGACGTCGCCCACTTTCTTGTACACCTCGGAGCGGGCGCCGGCCAAAGCGCCATCCTGGCTCGGGGCGGATGCGGTGGCGGTCGCCCGGCGGGCCTCCCGGCGTTTCTCCTTGTCCTTCTCAGCCGCCGAACAGAATGAAGCCGTGGCGATCGCGATCGCCACGCAGATAAGCCGCACCATCATCGGTCACTCCTTCTCTTGTTCCTTCGGGCCCGGTTGTTTGCCGCCGGTCGGCGCCGGCAAGGGCGACGCGTCCTGCCCGGGCTGGGTTTTTCCGCGGACGCCGCCCCGCCCCCAGGCCGGCGGTTGGAGTTGCGCGTCCCAGCGCTCGTAGAGATCGCGGAGTTCCCGGGCGAACTCGGGGTGCTCGGCGATCAGGTTCCTGGATTCGCTGAGGTCCGCGGCCAGGTCGTACAGGCTTTCATCTTTATTGATCCTGACCAGTTTGTAATCCCCTTTGCGGACGGCTGAGTGATTGCCGTACCGCCAGAACAGGACGTCGTGCGGCACGCCCGACCTCGTGCCGATCAGGAATGGAAGCAGGTCGACCCCGTCGAGGGCCTTGTCCGGAGGGATGTCGAACTTGCCGCCGGAGGCCGCCAGGCACGTCGGATGGATGTCGAGTGCACTGACCGGCTTGTCGTAGACTCTGCCGGCCAGGATGCGACCCTTCCACTGCACGAGGAAGGGCACGCGGATGCCGCCTTCCCAGACCTGGCTCTTGAAGCCGCGCAGCGGCGTGTTTCGCGAGCCGTTGCCCCTCGTCGGTCCGCCGTTGTCGCTGAGGAAGAAAATCAGGGTCTTCTCCTCGATCCCGGCGTCGCGCAGCTTCTTCAGCACCAGGCCCACTGCGTCATCCATGGCGCTCAGCATGGCCGCCATCTTCATGCGCAGAGGATCTTTGATCGACTTGAACCGCTCGAGGTATCGGTCGGTCGCCTGCATCGGCGTGTGGATCGCGTTGAAGGTGAGCATCAGCATGAAGGGCTCGTCCTTGTGTCGCTCGATGAACGCGACCGACTCCCGGGCAAGAGCCTCGGTCAGGTATTGCTTCTCATCCACGACGGTCGTGCCGCGCAGGATCGGGCCTTTCTCGTCGTCGTCCGACTTCAGGTAGTCGTGTGCGCCCGCAAGGAAGCCGAAGAACTCGTCGTATCCCCGCTTGAGCGGGTGGAATCTCGGCTGATAGCCGAGGTGCCACTTGCCGACGAGGCCCGTGGCGTACCCGACCGATTTCAGCCGATCGGCCAGCGTCACTTCGCTCAGCGGCAGCCCGAAGTTCGGCTCGGCGCTCTTGGGCGGGCCCGGGTTCAATTCGTGCCCGAACCGCTGCTGGTATCTGCCGGTCTGCAGGCCCGCCCGGGTCGGACTGCACACCGGGCACGATACGTATCCGTTCGTGAACCGCACGCCGGCGGCGGCGATCGAGTCGATGTTCGGCGTGGGAATGTCCTGGCAGCCCTGGACGCTCAGGTCGGCGTAGCCCAGGTCGTCGGCGACG
>JAPKGY010000256.1 GCA_026647385.1 Phycisphaerae bacterium
CGCGCGAGAACGCCTCGAAGGCGCTGCTCGCCCTCAAAACACAACCTGACAACCCGCAAGGGCGGCGTGATGCACTCCTGATGTGTCTTTTATTGGACCACGGGCTGCGCTGCGGGGAAGTGGCCAGGTTGCAGGTTGAGGGGTTCGACCTGGTGGCCGGGCAGATGAGATTCTACCGGCCCAAGGTGGACAAGATTCAAATTCATCAACTGACCGAGGACACCCTGCGGGCGGCGCGGCGATATTTCCAAACTGACGTGCCAGAGACCGGGCGGCTGCTCCGGGCGAGCGCCAAAAACGGGCAGTTGGGGAAGCCTGGGATGAGCGAGCAGGCCATCACCGGCCGGGTCCAGGAGTTGGGCCGGCGGCTGGGGATAAAGCACCTGAGCGCCCATGACTGCCGGCACCACTGGGCCACGCGAGCGGCCCAGGGCAGTACCGATCCATTTAGTCTACAAGAGGCGGGCGGCTGGTCAAGCCTGGCGATGCCGCGCCGCTATGTGGAGGCCGCGAAAGTGGCCAATCAAAACGTAAAGCTGATTTAACTAAAAGTTGTATGCCTGGGGTTGAGGCCCAGGGAAAAGGAAAAGCGAATATGTCAGCGGTAACACCTATTAAAGCCCCGTTCCCATACTTCGGAGGCAAAAGTAGAGTTGCCTCCCTGGTATGGGAGCGGTTCGGCTCCACCCCCAATTACGTGGAGCCGTTTGCTGGCTCACTGGCGGTCCTACTGGGTCGTCCTAGCCAGCCAAAAATCGAGACGGTCAACGACAAGGATTGCTACCTGGCCAACTTCTGGCGAGCCTTGCAAAACGACCCGGAGGCGGTTGCCACCTGGGCCGATTGGCCGGTCAACGAAGCCGACCTGCATGCCCGGCACTGGTGGCTGGTGCAGCAGGCCGAATTTCGGGAGCGCATGAAGAGCGATCCCGCTTACTTTGACAGTCAAATAGCCGGCTGGTGGGTCTGGGGGATTTGCCAGTGGATTGGCGGGGGTTGGTGCCAGGTGCGCGAAACCCGGCCCAGCCAGAAACGCCCCGACCTGTCAACAGCGGGCAAGGGCGTTCACCGGCCCAGCCAGCAGATACCGAGCCTGAGCAACGGCGGGCGGGGAGTTCTCCGGCCCAGTCACAAATTGCCGGCAGTAGGGAGTCGTGGAATCCAGCGGGCCAGCAACGGCAGCCTGTACGACTACCCACGGCCTGGAAGACCGTGCCACGAGAGCAGGCCGTGCCAGGAGAGGAAACCATGCTCCGGAGCGTCGCGAGTTCGTCGGCACAGAGCCACAGCGCCCTGGGCAGATGGAAGCAGCCTTTCCACTTGCCGCCCTTGCATTCGATGAGGACCTGGTTGCTCCGGTTGAGATAGCCCCACCACTCCCCGTACTGCGGATCAGGGAATACCCGCCAGGTGTACTCGTGTACGCGTTCGAACCACTCCCGGCATTCCTTCCAGCCGGTGAGCGACCAGGCCATCAGGAGCGCGATCAACGTCTCCAGGTGTACCCACCAGAGCTTCTGGTCCCATTCGAGTTGCTGCGGCGGCCTGTTCTCGGCGTCGCGGAAGTAGTAAATCCCGCCATATTGCTCGTCCCATCCGAACTCGATCAGCTTCAGGACCGCCCGGGCGGCGGTCTCGATCGTCTCACGGTCGCCCCGCGCCCGGACGGCATCCATGACGAACCACATCGCCTCGATGCCGTGGCCGGGGATGATCGTCCGCCCCTCGAAGCAGTCGACGTGCGAGCCGTCGGGGGCCACGTTGTCGAATGGAAAGCCGCGTTCGCGGTCCAGGTGGAGGGTCATGATCTCCCGGACGGCTGCGTCGCGCGTGCGATCGAGTTCCGCCCGATCGACGATGCCCTCGAACTCGCGGCAGACGTTGATGAGAATCATCGGGAACGCCATCGAGCGCAGCTCGCGCGTGCCGGGCACCAGCTTGTTGTAGATGCCTTTGGGATTCGCCAGCCGGCGGAGCATGTTCCGGAAAGTCTGGACGGCGATCTCGCGGGCGCGCGGCTCCCCGGTGGCCAAATGATACTGGGCGAAGGCGATGGCGCCGAAGCTGTCACTGAACCAGTTGTAGGGCTGGACGATCGGCCGACCTTGGCGGGTGAGCGAGAAGTACCAGTCGCCGGACTCGCTGCGGCCGAAGCGTTCGAGGAACTCCGCACCGTGCCGGGCGATCTCCAGCCATCGCGGCCGCTTCTCGACGCTGTTGTAAAGCCGGGAGAACATCCAGACCTGCCGGGCCTGAGGCCACATGAACTTGTCCGTGTCGTAGACCCGCCCGGCGCGGTCCAGGCAGGTGAAATAGCCGCCGCACTCGGAGTCGATGGAATGCCGCTCCCAGAACGGGATCACGTCGTTCAGCAGCGCGTCGCGGTAGAGCTTCTCCAACTCGGCGATTCGGGTGGACATCACGTCGGCCCTCGAAAGGATTCCGCAGAACAGTGAGCCATCGCCGCTCATTTGTCAACTATCGGATACCGGGGTCTGTGATCGTGTGATCGTGTAGTCATGATCGTGTAATCATTGGGTTAAGGGTGGCCTGGGCTCACTTGCCAGCCTGCCGGGGTTGCGGCATCGGGCTCGGCGCTCGAAAATGGCGACATCATGCGTGGTAGGTTGCTGATTCTTCCGATCCTGATAGCCGGTGCGAGCACCGGCGCCACCGCCGCCGGACGCCCCAACCTCATCTACATTTTCGCCGACCAGTTGCGATACGAGTCGGTCGGGTACGCCGGCGACGCAAAGGCCCGCACGCCGCACATCGATCGGCTGGCGGCCCAGGGCGTCAGCTTCCGCAACATGGTGTCCAACACACCGGTTTGCGCCGCGTACCGGGCTTCGTTGTTCACCGGCCAATACGCCAGCTCAACCGGCATGGTCATCAACGAACTGCGGGTCAACCCGAACCACCGCTGCCTCGCCCACGTGCTCGCCGACGCGGGCTACGAAACCGGCTACATCGGCAAGTGGCATCTGTGGGCACAGATGGCCGGCAAACATGATCGGCCGGAGAATTCGTACATCCCACCGGAGATGAAACGTTATCGGCTCGGCTTCGACGGCTTCTGGGCGGCCTACAATTTCAACCATAACTACTATCGCGGGTTTTACTTCGCCGACAGCCCCCGGCGCGTGAACGTCATGGGCTTCGAGCCGGACGCGCAGACCGATCTGGCCATCCGGTTCCTGGAGGAGAACGCCCGGGCAGCCAGACCGTTCGCGCTGGTGCTGTCGTATGGCGTGCCGCACGATCCGTGGACGCGCGACAACGTGCCGCCGGAATACTACGACATGTTCAAGGACGTGGACTTCCCCCTGCCGCCCACCTGGTCCGACCAGCCCGATCCGCGCATGGACCGCAATACCGACCCCCGGGAATGGCTCGACGACTGGAAGAAGAACCTGCCGGAGTATCAGCGGGTGTACTACGCGATGACCGCCGCCCTCGACGACAACGTGGGCCGATTGCTGGCGGCCGTTGATCGGCTCGGTATCGCGGGCCGCACGATCGTCGTCTTCACGTCGGACCACGGCGAAATGTTCGGCCAGAACGCGCGAGTCTTCAAACTGACGTTTTACGATCCGGCGGTCCGGGTGCCGTTTCTGATCCGCTGGCCCGCGCACATCCCGGCCGGCGCGGCCTCCGATGCGTGCATGGGTACGGTGGACATCATGCCCACGCTGCTCGGCTTGATGGCGTTGCCGATTCCCAAAGAGGTGGACGGCATGGATCTGAGCCGTCAAGCCCTCGGCCGGGGCGGGCCGGAGCCCGAAGCGGCCCTCTTGCAGGGTATGGGGCATACGTTTCTGTGGAAGGACGGCTTCGAGTGGCGAGCCGTGCGCGACAAGCGGTACACTTACGCCGTTTACCGGAGCGACCGGTCCGAGCTGCTGTTCGACAACGTCGCCGACCCGCGGCAGTCGCGAAACCTCGCGAAGGAGTCTGCCCAGCGCGCGGCGCTGACCCGGCTGCGGGATGTGCTCGCCCGAAAGATGGCGGCGATCAACGACACGTTCGAGACCTGCACGTGGTACCGCGACCAATGGACGAAAGACCGCTGCGTGCTGCGCGGCGCGAAGGATGGGCTGCCGACGACCCGGGAGGAGTGATTGATGCGTGGAATCGTGACGACCCTGTTGCTGTTGGCTGCCAACGCACCTGTGCCGGCCGCCGACCGGCCCAACGTGCTCTTCTTCGCCATGGACGACCTGAACGACTGGGTCGGCTGCCTCGGCGGTCATCCGCAGGTCAAGACGCCGCACATGGATCGGCTCGCCCGCGCGGGAACGGTCTTCCTCAACGCCCACTGCCAGTCGCCGCTGTGCAACCCGTCGCGCACAAGCCTGCTGATCGGCCTGCGCCCGTCGACCACGGGCGTTTACGCCCTCGAGCCGTGGTTCCGCACGTCGCCCCCGCTCAAGGACCTCGTCACCCTGCCGCAATACTTCAAAGCCAACGGCTACCGCGCGCTGACCACGGGAAAAATCTGGCACGACGCCTACCCGCCCAAGGACGAGCGAACGACCGGCCGGGAAATCGACGTCTGGGGCGTACACGGCGGGCACAGGCCGATGCCGCCGAAGAAATTCGTCGACACTCCCTCCAAGCACCCGTTGATGGATTGGGGCCCCTACCCGGATCGCGACGAGTTGATGGACGACTACAAGGTGGCGGACTGGGCCATCGAACAGATCAAGTCCATGCCGAAAGAAAAACCCTTCTTCCTCTGCGTGGGCATCCGCAAGCCGCACGTCCCCTGCTGCGTGCCGCCCAAGTGGTTCGATCTCTATCCGACGTCGTCGCTGATCCTGCCGCCGGTTCTCGACGGCGACCGCGACGACACGCCGCGTTTCTCGTGGTACCTCCATTGGAAGCTGCCCGAACCGCGTCTGGCCTGGCTAAAGGCAAACAACCAGTGGGAGCCGCTGGTCCGCGCATATCTGGCGTGCGTCAGTTTCGCCGACGCCCAGGTTGGCCGGGTGCTTGATGCTCTCGAGGAAGCCAGGCTGGCCGGCAACACGGTGGTCGTTTTGTGGGGCGACAACGGCTTTCACCTCGGCGAGAAGGCGATCACCGGCAAGAACACGCTGTGGGACCGCTCGACGCGCGTGCCGCTCATCTTCGCCGGGCCTGGGGTTTCGGCCAAAGGCCGATGCAATCAGCCGGCGGAACTGCTGGACATCTACCCGACGCTGAACGAGCTTTGCCGGCTGCCCGCCAAGGCCGGCCTGGAAGGCCACAGCCTCGTGCCGCAGTTGAAGCAAGCCGACGCCCCGCGCGAATGGCCGGCCATCACCACCCACGGCCCGAACAATCACGGCATCCGAACCGAGAAATGGCGCTACGTTCGCTACGCCGACGGCTCGGAAGAACTCTACGACATGACGGCTGACGCGAAGGAATGGACCAACCTGGCCGGCGATCCGCGCTGCAAGGATACGAAGCGCGAACTCGCTCAATGGCTTCCGAAAGTCAACGCCGCGCCGGTCCCGGAGAGCCAATCCCGCCTGATCGACGTGCGCGACGGCCAGCCCTACTGGGAAAACGAGCCCATCGGCGAAAACAACCCGATCCCGATGGCGACTCGTTCCCCGTGCCAAGCGATTCAAAGAGGACGATGCGACCGCCGGGCGTCAGGACGCGCCGCATTTCCGCCATCCACGTTTCCAGTTCTTCGCGCCAGGTGTCG
>JAPKGY010000257.1 GCA_026647385.1 Phycisphaerae bacterium
CGCATCCCGCTTGGGCTGTTCGAACAAGGCCGGCAGGTCCAGGCGCCGTGTTTTGCTAGTGAGGGGATGTGTTCGCTGAGGTGAAGGGATTCTTTGCGACGGAGCGGCCCAACAGGATCGACGAGACAACCGCCATTGAAGCCGAGCTGCAATCGGCACTTTCCGCCGAAGTAAGTGCCACTTTAATCGGCCCCCCTGAACCTGAGGGAGGGAAGAAAGGGGGCAAAGCATATTCTCATTGCTTCGCCTCGTATTTCTCCTTCGGGCGGCCCGGCGGACGCAATGTGGATTCCAGGCCCAGCGCCTTCGCTGTCCGCGCCGTCCACGCATCGTCGCCGAAAGGCCCAGGGCCTCTCTCACCTGGAAGCCGTCACCGCAGCCGCTATCAAGCTCTGCCCCATCGTATGGCGAATCATGACCGACCGTCGCCAATACCTGCCCCAGCGGCCGGTCACCGCCAGAGAGGCGCAAAAGACGCAAAAAGAGGATGGAAGGAAGCGGTCCGATTGTCTCGTGCGATTTGGAGCGTTCCCGGGCTCTGGTTGGGAATGGACTGATCCCCTTTGACACAAGTCTTCAAAAAGTTACCTCCTCCGAGAGCTGGAGCCTCTCATTCAGGTTTCGATTCCGAGTTGCCCGACGTGGCGGGATGTGATGAAATACTTTGGTGCACCTTGAAGAAGCCCCGGTCAATGTCCCCGCAATAACTGGGGATCCACGGGCCCTCCTCGACTTTGAGGAAGTAAAAACCTACGCTCTTACCGTCATTCCACCAGCACACCCGCCGGAACCAGTAGTCGAACGAGGACGCGGAATCCTTGACGGTCCGAATTGTTCGGGGCTGCCACAATGGCAAAAGTCGAGCTCAGAGGGTTTTTGAGAAGCCCTTGGAGGGGGCCAGTCCCCATTTCGCGGCAGGCTTTGGACGTACCGAGACAACGGCGTGCCCGAAGCCAGCCTTTGTCGCGGCGAAATGGGGACGGTCCCCGGGCTTCTCACCTCCCCCCCTCAGGGCAGGCAGGCCTCGTTGTAGTCGATGGCTGGGCCGCTCAGGCAGGTGATGAACGCGAGCAGGTCGGCGCTGTCGACGTCGGTGTCGTCGTCCAGATCGGCGACCTGGCACGGGATGGTCGGGGTGACCTTGATTCCGGACAGGCAGGCCTGGAACCAGGCGAAGTCCTCCAGGTCTACGTCGCCGTCCATGTCGTGGTCCGGCTTGAAGGGCGGAGGACAGGACAAGAGGGCGCAGGAGGTGCCGTGGCCTCTGAACACGCCGCCGAGGCTTTCGCAGTCGAGGTAATACTCGTCGCTGCACGCGGTGTCCGCATAGCAGCAGGCGCCCCGGTCGCCGTAACCCATGCCGCCGTGCAGAATGATGTTGTCGAAATGCGGCGCGTAGCCCTTTTCCGCCCCCCAGACGCAGAGGGGCTCGTTCTGGCAGACCCACTCGGAACCGGGAACAGCCGAGCCCGCGAGCCGGCACGAGTGGTTATAGCCGACGGTCATGGTGTTGAACGGGCCGGTATAGTCCCGCGGAATCACGCACCAACTGTACTCGTCGGGCTCCGGATCGGTGCAGGTCATCTCGACCTTGATTGTGGAGGCGTCGAGGGTGAGCTTGATGATGTTCTCGTCGTTTCGGATCCGGAAGTCGCCGGACCCGTTGGGGAACAGTCCCTGTTTCAGCTTCCACCACTTGTGACCGTCGAAGAACGAGAGATGCTGGTTGTAGGGCGAGTGACTGATAGGCGCCGGCTCGTTGCAATGGCAGGGGTTGTCGTCGAGGAACGCCACGAACCCGACGGCGATGGCCGGCTTGTGCGGAGCGGTGGCGATCGGGCCGCAGCCGGGAGGCGGAACCGCCTGCTGGCAGATCATCGGAAACCGGGTCGACGGCCCGCCGCAGGTCGAGCAGTCGGGGCCCCGGACAAAATCGGTCGGAACGGACGGCGGTCCGAAGCCCAGTTCCAGGTAGCCGTTGTCATAGATGCACTTCGACCAGTTCTCGCCGTTAAGGACGAATTCCAGCACGAGGGGATTCAGGTCGGTTGCCATGACGTCGGAATACGATTCGCCGAAGGCCGCTCGGATCGAGGCCGGCAAGTCCCTCGTCGCCAGGCCGAGCATATCCCCGGATTGAGATGTCATGGCGGCGTCCCACGGGGGCGACGTGGCCCACTCGTCCCTCAACTGGATCTCGACGCCGCAGTAATTGCTGGGATAGTTGGGAACCCAGACAAGCCTCAGCCGGAAGTTGTCCGCCACCGCGGAGGGATCGCACGCGGCCGGATAGGGCGGCGCGGGATTGCAGTAGCGGTCGAAATCCTCGCAGAACGAGGTGTTCGGAATGTTCCGGGTGGAGCACCAGGTCGGCGACTGAGCCGGAGCAGGCAGCGCCGAGGCGCAGAACGCCATGATCGCAAGCGTCGACCACCTCATGGAACCTCCCCTCGAAGCAGCATGCTTTCTTGAGCCATTCTACCTTGCCCAGCGGGTTAGGCCAAGCGCTTTTTGGTGTCTCGCACAGCCAGCCAGGGCTGGGTGCGGTATGAACCCGACGGACTCGCCCCCAAAAGGCCGAAACCGGGCCCGGCTTGTGGCCGGTGGCCCGGTTTCCGGTCGTGTCTACCCCTTCGGGTTGAAACGACCACGGGCCGCCGGCTGGTGGCGTCGGCGGCCCGCGGGTCGAAGTTAATGGGAAACCTTACCCGCCGAACAGCGACAGGACGCTCCGCGGCTGGGCATTGGCGAGTTGCAGGACGGCCGTCGACGAGTTGACCAGGATCTGAGCCCGGGTCAACTTGCTCGTCTCCTCGGCGAAGTCCGTGTCGCGGATGGCGCTTTCCGCCGCCACGACGTTCTCCAGAGCCACGGACAGGGCATTGACCGTCGAGTCCAGAGTATTCTTCTGGAACGCGCCGATGCGGCCTCGCAGGCCCGAGACCTGTTTGCTGGCCTCGCGAATGATCCGTTGGGCGGTCTCGAAGTTCTCGGAGCTCAACTGGTTGGCCTGTCCGCTGCCGAGCGAGGACAGATAGCCGATGTTGCCCCGTCCCAGGCTGCCGGTGGATACATTCTGGATGCCCAGGCTGGCCATCGAGTTAATGCCCAGGGTCGGTGCGATACTGAACGTGGCCCCTCCGTCGGTAATACTGAAGGTCTTGGTGGATCCGACGGTCTGGGCGAAGGTTGCCGCCACAGTCATGTCCAGACTGAGGGACGACGTGCGGGTCGAGGCGTCAAGGCCCTTGGTCGTCGCCTCGGTCCCGTTGATCTTCAGGCCGACGTCGACGCCGTAGTCCTTGGTCGAGCTGTCGCCGCCGGTGACCGTGAAGGTCCCGTCGATCGCCTCGACGGACACGAAGGCCTCGGAGCCGTAGTCCGTACTGTTAAAGTAGATCTGATTGGCACCCGCGCTGTAGGTCGCGGACACGCCGGTCAGCTCCTTCGAGGCATTGACCGCGGTCACGACGTCCGCCGCGGCGGTTCCGCTGGCGAAGCTGAGCTGCTCGGTGCCGTATTTGCCGCCGATCTGCAAGGTCGCGCCGCCGGCGCCGATGCTGGAGCCGGAGTAGGTGAGCCGAGCGGTCTGGGCGGATTGGGTCACCTCAACGACGACCGTCCGGGCTCCGTCGGTCGGGACCCGCGCCGAGGTGATCTGGAGGTGGGTGATCGCCGAAGCGGTCATGCCGGTGGTGACGCCCGACGTGGTATAGTCGAGCGTACCGTTGAGCAGCTTCTTGCCCTGGAATTCCGTCGAGCCGGCGATCCGGTTGATCGAGTCCAGGATGGAGTCGATCTGCAACTGGTTGGCGGCCACTTCCTCGCTGCTCAAGCCGGCGGAGTTGGCCGTCCGGTCCACCAGGCCTTCCAGGTCGAGCATGAGGGCGTTGACTTCCTGCAAAGCGCCCTCGGTGATCGACAGGACATTGTTGGCCCTGTTGGCATTGTCGATCGCGGAGCGAATAGCCGTGATCTCACCGCGCAACGTCTCCGATGCGATCAGGCCCGCCGGATCATCCTTGCCTTTGTTGATCCTCAAACCGGTGCTCAAACGTTCGAGAGCCTGATTCAGGGCCGCGTTGTTCCGGCTCAGAACGTGGGCCGCCACAAGAGACGGCACATTGGTGTTGATACGACTCATTTTTCGCGTGCCTCCACACGACCATCGGCCTGACGCTCACCGGCCTTCTTCGAGGGGCCGGGTCCCAAGCTCAGCCGCGGTCGACGACTGACCGTCGGAGTGCGGCCAACGGATCCGTAATCCGCCGCCGTGGGCTCGCTCCTGCTTCTTGATTGTCTCGCGGTCCTGGGTCCGGGTTTCGTCGAAACCGACTCGTCCGGGCCGACCGCCCGCCATTCACTTCGTGGTTCCCGTGATCCGCGAGGTCAGCTAGACGCCGGCCGGCATTGCACCTCGTACGGGTCCCGGAGCCATCGCATCCTTCGATGGCGTTCGTCGAATCGTCCGGAAGATATCGGCGCTTTAGATTTCTTCAGACGTTCCCGGTCGCGGTTCAGAGGTTCTCTTTCGCATTCTGGGACGTGGGGGGTCTCATAAGGCGAACGGCCCGGTCCGCCGGGAAGGCCGGGGCGTTTTACCGGACAACCGCGGGCAAGGACCGATCACTCGAATTTACTGAATTCGATGAATCTTTTTCAGGTGCAGTCGGGGCTCGGCCGGTTTCACACTCGGCCGAGCCCCGCCTGGCTTGGAGGGATCAGATGTCGTACCGAACGCCCCGCGTCATCCACCGCCCAGCAACGCCAGTGCACTCTGCGGCGTGGTATTCGCGATGGACAGCACGCTCGTGCCCGCGTTGACCAGAATCTGGGCCCGGGTCAGGCGGGAGGTCTCATAAGCGAAATCCGTGTCCCGGATGCTCGACTCGCTGGCGGTCAGGTTCTCCATGGTAATGGACAGCGAGTTGATGTTGGTCTGCAACGTGTTCCGCTCGAAGGCGCCCAGTCGCCCGCGGAGGACCGCCACCTGGCGAATCGCCTCTCGGACGATGAGCGACGCCCGATGCGCGTTGGTCTCGTCTCGGGCGACCTCGTACTCCGTCCCGCGTTTGATCTGGGAGAGGAAGCCGACGCCCGGCTTGCCGAGATAGGCGGCCGCCACCGACTGGATGCCGATGTTGACCTGCTGGCTGGGATTCACGTCGGGGCCGAGCTGGAACAGGGCCCCGCCGCCGGTGATGGCGAAACTCGTGGACCCGACGCCCATGTCCTCATTCAGCGTAAGGGACAGATCCAGGGTCCGCGTGTTCAGGGTCAGATCGAGGCCGCGACCGGTGACCGAGGCCCCGTTGATGGTGCCCACCGCGTCGCGCCCTTCGTCGCGCTGCTTGGTGTTGCCGTCCATGTCCACCACGGTGAACGAGGAGCCGCTGTCGAGGATCGGCTGAACCTCGACGAACTGATCGGTACCGTAACCCATGCTGCGGAAGGCGATTCCGCTTCCGCGGTTGGCGGAGTTGAGGTAATAGGCCTCGATCCCGGTGGCCTGGCTGTCCAGGTTGACCGCGCTCATCAATTGTTCGACCGAGAG
Organism: Phycisphaerae bacterium; assembly: GCA_026647385.1. Lineage (GTDB taxonomy): Bacteria > Planctomycetota > Phycisphaerae > UBA1845 > PWPN01 > JAPKGY01. Next base: position 5,555 of record JAPKGY010000257.1, read on the forward strand.
CCCGGCGTTGAACTCGAAGGTGGCCGTCCCGAGGTTGCCCGCCACCCGAAGCGTCACGTCCGCCGCGATCTGGCTGGTCCGGAACTGCAGTTCGGCCTTCTGCGCGGAAGTCGAGACGATGACCTCG
>JAPKGY010000258.1 GCA_026647385.1 Phycisphaerae bacterium
CGTGCCGTCGGCGTTGGTAATGCAATCACAGCCGGTCTTGCAGCAGGCTTTCTTGCAGCAGGTCCGGTCTGATTGACAGCAGTAATCCTTCCCATCCGGAGCGTCTTCGCAGCATTTGGGGGTATCGTCTTTGCAGCACGGCCCGCCCTCGCCGCCGCAACGGTTCACGCATTCGCTGTCCACGCAGCACTGGCTGTCGGAACAACAGGTCGTCCCGCCGCACTTACTCCTCGGGCGCGCGACCTTCAGCCGAGGCAAATTCGGCGATCATGACCGGGCGGTCGGCGAGGGCGGCGAGGGCGCGGATGTTGTTGAAGCTGGCGGGATCGGAAAGGTTCCACCGGCCGAAAATGTTTTCGAACTCGCGCCACTTGGCCCAGGCCGGGTCCGGGCCGGCGGGATCGCCGCCCCAGTTGTGGCCATTGATCCCGAGACGATCCACGTACTCGGCGCCCGGGAAGGCCTCCGAGAAATCGTCGTGCCACGAAGCGTTGATCACCCAGACCCAGGAGACGTTGGTCGCGCCTGCGGAGTCGAACAGCTCGACGACGCGCCGGTAGGCCCGCCGATAAAGCGCGCCGGTGTTGCCGTTATGGGCGTGGAGGATGCCCCAGGCATACCAATCGCCGTTCATTTCATGGCCGAAACAGATTTCGATCGGGCCTCCGTTGGAGGCGGCGCCGCGGGCCCAGGCGAGGATCTGGGCGTCGTATCGCCCCGCGGCAATCTCCGGCAGCCGGCTGTACGAGCCATACGGCGTCTCGCCCGGTACGCGGGAGTCGTACGGCTCCCACACGATGTACGGAATGCTTCCTCGGGCCTGCACGGTGGCGACGGCGACGCCCGGATACAGGTTCGTCAAGGCCTCGTACCAGCCGACGCGATCCTGGTGCCGCCCCACCATCTGCTCGAAGAGGTCGATCGGCGTGGTATCCGCCGGCGTGGTCCGAGGATAATCCTCCAGAAAAACACCCGCTTCCAGATGGCTGAAGCTCTCGCGAAAAGCGGTCCGGCTGGCCGCCGACGAGTCCACCCGCCAGTCGCGCTCCTTGTTCATGTTGAACCACATGAACGAGTCGACTTCGGGAAATCGCAAGGCGGTGGCTGCGCTCGCCCGGCGGATCCATTGCCCCTTGTCGCCGGTGAACGTGCGCTTGAGGGCATCGCGCGGTTCGTCGGATGTCCCGGAGTTGAGGGCGGACGGCGGCTCGGGCGCCTCGCTGAGCACCTGCAGACTGAACTCGCCACCCGCCGCTACGCCGGGAGGCACCGGAGCCGTTTGAATGCACATTTGGCCCAGGCACCCGGCCAGGATCAAAGCCCCGGAAAAACATCTCCCGGGCGCCTGGACCCATAACCGCACGCCCCAAGGGGCGTACGGGCACGAACGACGGCCGACCACCGTCATCCGTATCTGCTGCCGCGTGTCCACGTTGTCCCCCAAACCGGCGAAGGTCCAGCCGACCACGTCGGCCAAACCCAAATCGAGAAGCTGTCGGAAGGAACGTAAAATACAGGCGTGCTGGAGGCAAATCCCGCATGAGAAAACATTCCCGCGTGGACCGATCGCACAGCCGAAACAGGTTATCGCGCGTACGCCGCGCCCGGACAACGGATGCCCCGAACCGCCGTCGATGGCAAGACGACTGATTAATCGAGGGATGATACTCTCGGCGACGGACGGCATGGGTCGCCGCGGCGACTCGCCGTGGCGAGCGAACTTGTTAGTCCATGTTTGCCGGGCTGCCGACACTTACCACCACACTGAGGTTTACGGACTGGGAAGCCCGTGCCACGAGCCACATCGCAACCGGCTCGCCCGCCGCGCGTCCCGATGGACTGATGAGACTACGCCAGCTACAATGCGAGCGCCGGATGTGGCGACTTCGCGATAACGCAAGCGGACCCATTCGGGGATGAAAGGGCCGCTGCCTTCATCTCTCTAGAGTTACGGAACTCCGACGGATGCAATCGGGCAGTTTGAGCTGATGAGAGTCCGACAAGATGGCCTCCGATAAACAACCCGCCCCCTGCGTCCTGACGATCAACGGCGGTTCGTCCAGCCTGAAGTTCGCCCTGTTTCAAACGGCCGGACAGAGATCCCTGGTCCTGTCGGGCAAGTTCGAGCGCATCGGTCTGCCGGACGGCGAACTGACCGTAACCTCTGGGCCTGGCAACCGGGAACGACACGAGGTTCGGCTCGCAAGCCACGCGGCCTGCATCCCCGTCCTCGCACAACTGCTGGAGACCCATCAATCAGCCGGCAGCGTTCGCGCGATAGGCCATCGCGTGGTCCACGGCGGCGACCGCTACTGCGCGCCGGAGCGAGTTACGCCCACCCTGCTCGACGAGCTTCGCAAGCTCAGCGCGTTCGCGCCCGAACACGTCCCCACGCAGATCGCCCTCATGGAAGAACTGGGGCGGCGGTATCCCGATCTGCCCCAGATGGCGTGCTTCGACACCGCATTCCATCGAGACCTGCCGCAGGTGGCTCGGCTCCTGCCGATCCCGCGGCGATACGCGAAGGCCGGCGTGCGGCGGTACGGTTTCCACGGCCTGTCCTACAGCTACCTGATGCAGGAACTCGAACGCCTGGCGGGACGGGCGACCGCGAACGGACGGGTCATCCTCGCCCATCTGGGGAATGGCGCCAGCATGGCGGCGGTCCGCGAAGGGCGATCCGTCGATACGACCATGGCGTTCACGCCGGCGGCCGGCCTGGTGATGAGCACACGCTCGGGCGACCTGGACCCCGGCGTCGTCGCCTATCTGGCCCGGACGGAAGGAATGACCGCCGAACAGTTTTACCATATGGTCCATGCCGAATCCGGATTGCTGGGCGTCTCGGAAACGACTTCGGACATGCGCGACCTGCTCGAGCGGGAAGCGGCCGATCCGCGAGCGGCTGACGCCGTCGACCTCTTCTGTTATCAGGCAAGAAAATGGATCGGCGCACTGGCGGCCGCGCTGGGCGGTCTCGATACACTCGTCTTCGCCGGCGGCATCGGTGAAAGAGCCCCCGTGATCCGAGCGCGAATCTGCGAGGGCCTCGAGTTCCTCGGCATCCGGATAGACCCGATGCGAAACGAATCCTCCGCACCAGTCATCACCTTCGACGGCACCCGGGTCACCGTTCGCATCATCCCCACGGACGAAGAAGCGCTGATCGCTCACACCGTCACATCTTTACTCGCCATGTAGGTCCACCCGTGGCATCCGACCATCGACCGGCCCCCTCTCGCCGCTGGCCTTTGCGTTCAGCCCCGCTGCAACCATCTGCCAATCCTCCCTGGCCTGCACCAACTGTCGATTGATCGTCACACCACGGACTGAATGCGGCGACTGGCCGTCTCAATCGTCCCGTGGCCCGGTGTTCCTGCGGGCTATCAACCTTGCTATGACGTTTTACCTGCACTGTACGCAAACTCGTCTGGGACGGGGGACCGTCAAGGCTGGAGGACTCCGTTATGAGTTGGGACCTCCGGAATAACAGAGTTTCGGTTCGCCGTGCGCCTTGACGTCGCATATGAACCGAGGATGTCACTTGAGGGTGCCTCCCCTAAAAAATTGTAGGGAAAAAAAAGAAAAGGACTGGACAGCCTCACAGACCAGTGTATATTTAACCTGCTGTTGTCTATCCCAAGCATTTTAGTCACAGCACAGCCGAACAGATCTTTTTTCACGAACGCTGCCTGAGACGTAGCGGAGCTGCGGCGGAGGAGCCATGGTCATGGCCTGCGCTTCACGTGCGCCTTCTGCAAGCCCTATTCGATTCTTGCAGTCGCAACGCTGCGCCACTTGGGCACACCGTCTCCCGAACGGTTTCTTTCGGGATCCAAGCCCCGACAAAGCGGTCCGCCTTGGGATTCCCGGGGGGGGCCTGGAGTGTAATCGTTTGCTGTTTTGATTCTACTGTGATTGGGAGGAACTCAAATGAGAGACAGGACAAGCATCGGGCGGTGGTGCGCGCCCATTCTGCTGGCCTGGGTGATCGGCGGCATGGTCTGTGCGAACGCGAGCGCCGACGTCTCGCTGCTCGGCGTTCAGTACCAGGAGGACGACCCGTACGGCGAGTATCTCTGTTTTTGGCATGATTCGAATTATCCCACCTCTTGCGGAGCAACGTATCCGGGATCCAACGCCCATGTGTTCATCAAGAACAACGGGGCGTCAGCCGTCACTCTGGATGACGTCGTTCTGGCCACGTACAGCCTGAATTACGTCCTCAAGATGGCCGACTACAACGGGCATATCACGCACAGCATCTGGATTCGCTACGACACCCCGCCCCAGGACCTCCTTGACGCGGGCGAGCCGGCCTGGTTCAAGATGGAGCCGTCGTCGGTGCCGGCGGGCGGCGTCGGCGAGGTCGTCGTGCGGCTGCGGCGAGTTCCGTCCACGTCGACCATCGCGGTCAATGTCGATACCTCGGCCAACACGCTGAACACAACCATTACGGTCGACGCCGACGCGCCCCAGTTGGCCAACATCAGCTTCTCCCAGGACCTCAAGAAGGTGTACCTTTACTGGCGACGGGCCGGCGGCGCCGCCCCTCAAACGATCAGGATGGACGGCACCGACGTAACCTCGATCACCACCACGGCCGGCGATGCGAGCACCAATTACGCCGCGTCGGTCATCTCGCTGTCCACCGCCCTCACGGAGATGTCCTATCACGTGTTCCAGGGCATCTATAGCGACAATGCGACCGCCACCGGCGGCATACGGGTGTGGATCAATCCCTTCGTCTACGGCTCGTGGGCCGCGTTTGAAACCGCTGATGGGGATTATGGCACAGCCCAGGACTGGATGGATACCTGCCAGGACCGCGGCATCAACACGTTGGAGATGAACAGCGCGTCTTCGGGGCTCATGCAATACCTCGGCACCAGCGGCGGAAAAACGTACGCGGATAGCCGCAACTATGGGTTCATCAAAGATGATACCTCCTGGGGCACCTGGAGCAACAACCCACGGCTGTGGTTCATCGACGACGAGCCCGACATCGAAGAGGCCAACATGCAGGAGAATTTCTGCGGCACCGGCTACAAACTCCCCTGCGGCACAAACCAGGCGGGCACAATGGGCATGCATTTCGTCGACGTCGCTGAAGGACTCCGCAACACCAAGAACCGTCCGACCACGATCAACATGGACGGCACCAACAAGCCGGAAAGCTGGTATGCCTATGGCCAGCTTGCCGACGTGCTGGCCATCGACCATTACTTCCAGCCCAAAGTGAGGCACGCCTACTACGATATGCCTAACACCCTGCCGCTTTACCAGCAGGCCAAGGTGGTCTACGCCACCGCATTGGCGGGAACAAAGGCGGCCGAACCGCATCCTTACCGGCAGTTGCTCTACTCGTGCAGAATCGACAAAAGCGAGCCGCCGGACCCCTGGCCTTTCGCGGACCCCGAGTGCAAACGGATCGAAGCCTACTACTCCATGGCCGCGGGCGCCAAGGGAATCTGCTACTGGTGGTTCAAGTTTGGCGGCACATCCAGCGGACTCTGCGGTAACAACACCAACCTCATTCCTCAGGACGCGGCTCTCTGGCAGGAAATCGGCCTGATCGGCGCCGAAATCAAAACCCTCCAGCCGTACCTCGTCAGCAGCCATCCGGTCGATCTCGACGTCGAAGGCGGCACCAACGTCTGGGTGAAAGCGCTGGCCC
>JAPKGY010000259.1 GCA_026647385.1 Phycisphaerae bacterium
GCCGAAAAGCCGATCACCGACTTCTGCATGGATTCCGCGCCCGCGTTCGTGGTCAGGATGATGATCACGTTGCGGAAGTCGGCCTGACGGCCGTTGTTGTCGGTCAGCGTGCCATGGTCCATGACCTGCAACAGGATGTTGTAGACGTCCGGATGCGCCTTCTCGATCTCGTCGAGGAGCAGCACGCAGTGCGGTTTCTTGGTGATCTGGGCCTTTTGTGGTCCGCAGACCCAAGAGAAACCCTTGGGAAACATCGCGTCGAGCGCTGGATTGCCTCGCCGTCAGGCTCCATCGGTGTGCGCCGGGCAGGCTCAGCCTTCAGGAGAACACGACCATGGCGAACCAGTCGCAAGCGGATGGGTCCCGCGAACCGAAGGGCTCCGGCCTGGCGGGACTCGCAGTCCTGCTTGGAATGCTCACGGGATTTGCCGGACTCGTGCTGGCGGTCATGATGTGGTTCAAGGAAGATCCAGGCGACACCGCCTACTTCCTGATCGCCGCGGCCCTCGCCTTCGGCCTGCTCGCCAACGCGATGCTGCGGAAGTAGGCGGACCGAATCCCGCTCCACAAACACTGCGACCGCGGTGATCCATGCGCGACGGGTTTCAATGCCTTAGAAATCCTCTCGCCAGAGATACCAGTTCCCGGTGAGGGGGTAGTAATGGTCGTTACTATCGCCGTTTGGGCACGCCTGGAAGCAATAGGCGAATCCATAGGAGTCCAGAAACCCCGCACCTCGAACAAGGAATCGTACCCCACCCGTCATCGTCTCGATTCTCTCCGCCGGGTAACAGCCGAGCCATCGATCGGGCAGTCTGCTCCCCGGGGGGATTGCGGCCGTACTGCGAACGAAGCTATCCAGAAAAGGTCTATTAATCCGAAAAAACTGCCTGGATGGGGTGTCGCTTGCGAGAAGTCCGACAGACATGATGCAGCACACGGGGGCAACGAGCCATCCCCATGCACTGCCTGGAAGGCGTCGTGGGTGGTGATCCCGAAGTCTCACCAGCGCGCAGCCAATCAAACGCCCCACCCCAATCGCGGCCCAGACCGGCCAACCGAGAAGGCAGTAACACAAGAATAAGCACCACCCGCCGGGAACCAGGGATGCGAGGAGGGCGGCAGCCACGAGGCTGATCGCACCGGCATGCATCCACCATCCAGGGTGCCGCCTCAGCACCCTGACAAATCGGTTCGGCGCTTGGGTGACCGCAAATGTCCTGCCGTCCACGGGATCGAACTGCCGGCCGCATTCCGGACAGCGGTTTTCCGGTAAACCCCGCAGATCATAACCACACGTGAGACAGTATCGGGCTTCGGTTGCTGTCATTGGAGCACTACGCCTGCTCTTGCCAATGCGCGGAAACGCCACTCCCCCGCGGATCGGAGCCGATCAGCCCTGCCCAGCCAGCTTCACGTCCCGCGGCGTCGGCGTGCTCGGCTCCATCGGCTGATACGTTCCCACGGGCATTGACGGTGCGGCGTATTTTTCGGAAAGCCGGCGCAGGAGATCGTTCCGATACACGCTGCCCCACATGCAGGCCGGGATGGTCTTGACCTGGCCGTCGGCCACGTCCTCATAGACGAAGACGGCCTTGCAGTTCTGGAGCCGGGCGGCGTCGATCGAGTGGAACTCCTCGAAGGGGAGGGTCGCGACCCGCAGCAGGCGCGACAGGTTGAGATGCTCGCGGGCCAGGTCGCCGAGCTTCCGCCCGCGGAGCAAGCCGCCGGCCAGCTTCGCCAGGACCGCCACCGGATGGCCGCGGAACACCTTGCGAAAGGCGATGGCCCGCAAAGCCAGCGGCACCCACGCCCGCAGGGCGATCCATCGGCCCCGCCAGCGCTGCCCGCGCTTGCGGGGATCCAATTTCGACAGAATCGGATCGATCCGCCACCCGATCCGCAGCATCTCCCGGGCCACCCGGCTGAGCGGCATCTTCAGGTAGTGATTCACGCTGACGTATCGCTGCCCGTCGGACGCGAGGATCGTCATGGTCTCGCAATCCGGATGCACGCCGCCGAACATCAGGGCGCTGGACGTGGTATGATCCTTGAAGAACGACCGGCTCTTGCGGAAGCTGTGCATAACGCCGGCCGGGATGAACTCGACCTGCCCGCCCGGCACGCCCCGCTCGACCATGTGCTCGACGTCCTCGCGGGTCGTGACCACCTCGGTTTCGAACGTTCCTTCGTCCCAGGTCTCGGTCAGCGGCAGCAGGCCCAGCGAATCGACGACCTCCGCGTACTCGTGGCAGCACTCGATCAGATCGCCGATCCAGGCCTCGTTGATATTCCGGGCCGCACAGCACAGGATCGAACTCTTCCGCCGGCTGTACTTGCGAAGGTTGTCGAGCGCCTTGATTTTCCGCTCGTAAACGCCGGGATTCTTTCGCAACCGGGCATAGATGTCCGGGCTTCTGCCGTCGAGGGCAAGCTGGAACCGCACGCCCGTATCGCAAAGCTTCCTGCAGTATTCCTCATCCGCCAGCTTGAGCCCGTTGGTCACCACGCGGCACTTGACGCCGCAGCGCCGGGCGACGGCGATGATGTCCAGCAGATCGTCGCGAACCGTCGGCTCGCCTCCGAACAACTGAACCAGGGGCACGGGGTTCATTCGGCCGAGGGCTGCGAAGACCTTCTCGAAGTATTCCAAGGGCGGATTGAACTCGAAGCCCATCCCGCGGATATTGGCGATGCAGATGGGGCAGTTCATGTTGCAGCGGTTGGTCACATCCACGAACGCGATCGTCGGCGTATGCTCCACCCGGCAACGATCGCAATTGATCCGGCAGGTCACCGCCGTGGACGGATCGTACTCCCAGATGTCCCGTTTCCTCTGCCAGGACCGGGCATCGGAACTGACCAGGAACTCGGTTCGGCCGCAGACGGGGCAGTCTTTGCAGAGGTAGACTTTTTCCTCCCGGACCTCCAGGTGGGCGGGTACGCGTTCCCGGCACGTCTGGCACAGCGCAAGTCTCGGTTGCTCCACGGGACGGCTCCTATGTTGCCCGCTCCCCGTCGGGATCCGCCTTTGGGAGAGTTCGGCTGCATGGTACCATAACGGGCACACCGCGAACCAGTCCCGTCCCGCCGGGGGGTCCGAAAAACTCACGTCCGTTTCCCCGTCATCGCGACGACCGGGGTATTTCGGAATCGGGGGGGGCGAGCCTCGTAGAGGGACCGAGGCCACCGGACCCGATGCTTTTTCCGGCGGAGGCCCGGCACCCGGAAAAACCAAGGCCTGAATAAGGGAACTGCCCCAGCCGGCGGGCTGTTCAGACGGGCCGATCGAGCCGATGACTGGAACCACGGGGCGATACTCTTCTGGTCGCGATGGACTATGTCACTTCGAAAGAAAACACTCTTCGCGCTCGGCCTGACCTTCGCCGGGCTGATGGCTGCGCTCTATGCCGTGCCGCGCAGCATTCTGTTGCGCGACTTCGCAAGCATGGAGCAAGAGAGCGTTCGCAAGGAGCTGCGGCGCGTCGTCGAGACGATCAACAACGACCTGACCGGCATGGAGAGTTCCGCCTCGGACTACGGCGGCTGGGACGATACTTACCAGTACGTCGTCGACCACAACGAGGCCTTCATCAAGGCCAATTTCATCGATGCGACCTTCACGAATCTCCGCGTGGGGCTGGCTCTCATCCTCGATCCAAGCGGTCAAACGGCTTACGCCAAGGCCTTCGACCTGAAAAAGGGGGAAGAGCGTCCCTTTCCGGAGGGGCTCACAGCCAGGCTGGCGGAGCACAAACGAACCAGAAAAGAGCTTCAGAACGAAGTCTGGTCCGGTCTGGCGCTGACTCTCGAGGGACCGATCCTGCTGGCTTCGGGTCCGATCCTGACCAGCGAGCGACAAGGCCCGTCGCGCGGCTCGATGATCTTCGGACGATTCCTGGACGCCGTCGAGATCCAGCGCCTCGGCGAACTGACTCAGCTTTCGCTCGATGTGCGCCGGTTCGACGAACCGCGGTTGCCGGCGGGTTTCGCAGCCGCCGCACAGGCCTTCACGGGTTCGGTCGACTCCTTCGTTCAAGTGCTCGACGCCGACACCGTGGCCGGGTACACGGTGCTCAAGGACGTGAACGACTCACCTGCCCTTCTGCTGCAGGCGGCCGTTCCGCGCGACGTGTACAAGCAGGGACTGGTGAGTGCCCGGATACTCGTGATCACGCTGGGCATCGTGGGGGTCGTGTTCGCGGTACAGATCATCCTGCTCCTGGAAAAACTCGTGCTTTCGCGCGTGGCCCTGCTCAACCGAGGAGTCTGCGGGATCGGCAATACCCAGGACCTGTCCGCCAGGATCGGGGTCGGCGGTTGCGACGAGGTGTCCGCTCTGGCGGAGGCCATCAACACCATGCTGGAGCGGATCCAGAAAACCGAACACCGGTTGCGGGAACAGGCCCAGTTGCTTCACCATCGCAACCTGGAGCTCGAATCCCACCGGAGCCAGCTCAAGGCCCAGCAGGAAGAACTCATTGCGATGAACGACGCGTTGCGGCAAGCGTCCCAGGCCGCCGAGGCCGCCACCCAGGCGAAGAGCGAGTTCCTGGCCAACATGAGCCACGAGATCCGAACGCCCCTGACCGCCATCCTGGGTTATGCCGAAATCCTGAAGGAGACGGGCGACGCCCGCTCCGCCTCAGCGGAACGCTTTCAAGCCGTCGATGCGATCCACCGGAACGGGTGCCACCTCCTGAGCGTGATCAACGACATCCTCGACATCTCGAAAATCGAGGCGGGCAAAATCGCCGTTGAATGCATCCCCTCGCCGGTGTGCGAGTTCGTGTCGGATCTGTCCTCCCTCATCCAGATCCGCGCCCAGGAGAAGGGCTTGGATTTCCGTTGCGAGTACGCGGGGCCGGTGCCCCAGGCTGTCCTGACGGATCCGGTGCGTCTGCGTCAGATTCTGATCAATCTGCTGGGAAACGCGGTCAAGTTCACTGACCAGGGCGGCGTTCGCCTGGTGGTGGGTTTTCAATCCGATCCGTCGCCGGCCATGCAGTTCGACGTGATCGACACCGGAGTGGGAATGGCCCCCGAGCAGGCCGGCAGGCTCTTCAAGCCGTTCGTGCAGGCTGAACAATCGACCGCGCGGCGTTATGGCGGCACCGGCCTGGGTCTGTATATCAGCCGGAGGCTCGCAACCCTGCTCGGCGGCGAGATCTCCGTTCTCGAAACCTGCCCGGGCCGAGGCACGCACATGCGGGCGACGGTACCAGCCGTTCCCGCTGAGGACAGCCGGATGATCGCCGATCCCGGCTCGGCTCAGGCTGCCGCTGCACCGACACCCGTGAAGTCCCCGAGTATCGGCGAGTCCGTGTTGGCACGTTATCGCATCCTGCTGGCTGAGGACGGGCCTGACAACCAGCGTCTCATCGTCCACATCCTGCGCAAGGCGGGTGCCCGGGTCGAGGTGGCAGACGACGGCCGACAGGCTCTCGAAGCGATTCTCGATGCCGACGGCAAGGGGCAGCGCTTCGACGTCGTGCTCATGGACATGCAAATGCCGGTGATGGACGGCTATACCGCCGTGAGCCGCTTGCGCCAGCACGGCTATACCGTATCCACCACCGTGAAGCCGCGCACGTATCCTTCCACCCGCGTGCGGATTTCATCGTTCTCCAGAACCATATTCTTGACCGTCGATTCCGAAGTGATGGCCATG
>JAPKGY010000026.1 GCA_026647385.1 Phycisphaerae bacterium
CTCCCTCAAGGGGGCATGCTGCGCGACGAACGGCAGCTGCACCGAGGTCCGCGAATCGGAATGCCTCGCCCAGAACGGCCGATTCCAGGGCCTGGATACAACGTGCAGCGGTACGCTCTGTTGTCCGTTGCCGTTCGCCGATTCCGACCACGACGGCGACGTGGACCAGTCGGACTTCGGTATGTTCCAGGTCTGTTATACCGGCGCGGAGGGGGGCGTGCCCTCGGGATGTGAATGCCTCAACCGCGACGGAGACAACGACGTCGACAATGACGACTTTACGGCGTTCGCCGCCTGCTGGAGCGGGCCGAACACCCCCTGGAGCACCACGATCGCTCCGAGCTGCGTGCCGTAAGGGCCCCCCGGCGTCACTCACAGGCCTGGGGCTGTGGACCGGTGCCCCACGAGCGTAGCCCGGCCTGCGGCGGGCCTCCTGGTTCACATCCGCCAGACAACCGCCGGCCTTAGGGTGGATTCCCGTTGGCGAGGAATCAACCTTCGCCCGATAAGTGGGGTATATTTGTGATGGAGGTGCTTGGACGTTTTCGTCGCTGCGGACAGGGCAGAGATTCGCGGCGGTCGGGACATCCAGGCCTCACGTGTCAGGGGAAAGCCAAAGCTGCCCGTCGGATGGGCGCTTCGTCGAAACAGGCCCCTGGTTGGCGGGTCTGTCTCGCCGAACCGACATCCGATCGGGCAAGCCCAGAGAGCAGCGGCCCGGAATTCTCTTCCGGCCGATCATGCTCTCTGTTTTTTTGCGCGGATCGGGCCCGAGGCCATCTCAGGCAGGCTTCATCAATCGGTGCGGCGAGCGGGGGAGGGCGGCGTTCCCGGATTCGCGAGTTGTTCTCGGACGGGCCGCCGGTCGTCGACGCGCGATTGGTCGAGTTCCCGCTGGACGGCCGCCGCGATGCCGGCGGCGTCGATTCCGCACTCCGCCAGTTGCCCGATGCGACTTCCCTGGGGGATAAACCGGTCGGCGGGCATGCCCAGGCGAACGATGCTCTCCGTCGCAAGCCGCAGGTCGGCGGCGGCTTCGAGAACGGCGGCCCCGAATCCGCCGGTCACCGAATGATCCTCGACGGTGAGGATCGGATGGTCCGAGGCGAGGACCGTGCGCAGCATGTCGGTATCGATGGGCCTGGCGAAGCGGGCGTTGACCACCCGGACGGAGACGCCGTCCGTGGCGAGCAGTTCGGCTGCATCGAGGGCCGCGGCGACCGTCGAGCCGTACGCCAGGATCGTGGCGTCCCGCCCGGCGAGCATGAGCCGCGACTGGCCGAGCACGAAGGGCGGGGCTTGACCCATCGACTCGGGGACATCCGCGCGAGGATAGCGGATGGCCACCGGCCCGGGATGTTCCAGTCCGAAGCGAAGCACCGCCTTCAGCTCGTCTTCGTCGGCCGGGGCCGCCAACACCATGTTCGGCAGGCCTCGCAGATAGGCGATGTCGAGGAAGCCATGGTGGACGGCTCCATCGCCGCCGACCAGACCCGCGCGATCCAGGCAGAAAAGGACGGGCAGGCCCTGCAGAACGACTTCCTGGAAAACCTGGTCGAAGGCCCGCTGCAGAAACGTCGAGTAGATCGCCACGACGGGCCTCAGGCCGGCTTTGGCCATGCCGGCGGCGATGTCGACGGTCGCGCTTTCGGCAATGCCGACATCCCGGCACCTTGACGGGAACTCCCGGGCGAACACGTCGAGCCCGGTGCCGGCCAGCATACCCGCGGTCAGGGCCACGATGCGTTCGTCCCGGCGGGCGGCCTCGATCAGCGCGTCGGAGAATGCCCGGGTCCACGACTTGCCCGAGCCCTTCTGCAGCGTCACCTTTCCGGCCTCCAGCCGGAAGGGGCGCGGTGAGTGGAAGCCGCCGGGGTCCGCCTTCGCGAAATCGGCGCCCTGCCCCTTGTTGGTGTGTATGTGAAGGAGTACCGGGTGTTGCACGTCGCGGAGCCCCTGCAGCAACTGAATGAGGTGCCCGATATCGTGACCGTTGACCGGACCGACGTAGACGAAACCCATGTTCTCGAACACCTGGTGGGGCGAGACGGTCGCCTTGATGCCCTCTTTCAGGTGATTCAGCATGTCGAAGACGGATTTGCCGACGATCGGCACGCGCGGAAGAACCTGCTGGGCGCGCTGTTTGACCTCTTCATAGAGTGAACTGACCCGGAACTTGGCGAGGTATTCGGCCAGAGCCCCGCGGCTCGGCGAGATGCCCCAGTTGTTGTCGTTGAGAACGACCAGCATCTGCCGCTCGAGCAACCCCGCCTGGTTGAGGCCCTCGAAGGCCAGGCCATTGACGATGCTGGCGTCGCCGATTAGGGCGACGGTGCGGGAATCCCGGCCGAGCATCTGGTCCGCCTGGGCGAGGCCGACGGCGGTCGCGATCGAGGTGCCCGCGTGACCGACCTTGAACGGATCGAAGGCGCTCTCTGCCGGGTCGGGAAAGCCGCTGATGCCCCCGGCCTTGCGAAGCGTGTCAAACCGGGGGTTCCTGCCGGTGAGCAATTTGTGCGGATACGACTGGTGGCCGACGTCCAGCAGCAGGTGATCCTTCTCGAAGTCGAAGCAATAGTGCAGGGCAATGGTAATCTCGGTGACGCCGAGATTGCTGGCCAGATGCCCGCCGTTGCTGCCGACCACATCGATGATCCGCTGACGGATATCACCCGCCAGTTCCTTGAGCTGGTCCATCGAGAGCATGCGGAGATCGCGCGGATGGTGAATCGTCTCGAGCAGTTTCATGAACCCGGGTTCCTCGGCGAAAAAAGATCGGGTCGACGCGTTTTCTACGTCAGCGGCGCCACGAAGTTTCCATCGACCCGATGCGCGTTTATTTCTCCCGTTCGATCACGTAGGCCACCAGTTGGCGGAGGTCGTCGGCCTCAGGTCCGAAAACGGCGAGGGCATCGACGGCCTTGCGTGCGGCGTCGCGAGCGGCCTCACGACTGCGTTCGACCCCGACGGCGGCAGGATAGGTCTGTTTGCCGGCCTCGGCGTCCTTGGCGACGGCCTTGCCCAGGACGGTTGCGTCGCCGGTAACGTCGAGCAGGTCGTCGGCGATCTGAAAGGCCCGCCCCAGCCAATCACCGAAGGCGGCGACCGCGGCTGTCCGCTCGGCGTCCGCTTCCGCACAAATCGCCCCAAGCCGCCCGGCGGTCTCCACCAGCCGGGCCGTTTTATATCGGTGAATCCGCTGGACCCGCTCCAAATTCACCGGCTTGCGCTCACTCAGGATGTCGGTCGTCTGCCCGCCGATCATGCCCGCCCAGCCTGTCCCACGGGCCAACTCCCGTACGGCGGCAGCGGCCACCTCGGGCTTGGCGATTCGGCTGGTCAGCAGGTCGAACGCCAGGGCGAGCAGCCCGTCGCCCGCCAGAATCGCCACCGCCTCGCCGAACGCCTTGTGGCAGGTCGGTCGGCCGCGGCGGAAATCGTCGTTATCCATGGCCGGCAGATCGTCGTGGACCAGCGAGAAAGCGTGCACGCACTCCAGAGCCACAGCCGCCGGCGTCGCGGCCTCCGCCGATCCTCCGCAGAGCTCGCAGGCCCGGGTGACGATATACGCCCGGACCCGCTTGCCGCCGCCGAGCACGGCGTAGCGCATGGCCTCGGCCAATTCGGCGGGGACCTCCGGGCCGGCGGTTACCATGTCCGCCAGCACACGCTCGAACCGCTCGGCGAAGCCGCTCAAACGTCGACGTATGTCCGGCTCACGGGTTTTCGCCGTCACGCTCATGAAGTTCCCTTGAGTGCGCGCCACCCGCGTGCGGTCGGTGGTTTCCAAGGCGGCCCCAGCCCCCGAGTTTACAAGCCGGGCATTATACCAACCCGGTGAAGCGGAAGCATATTCCCGAACTTTTTCCTAATCCGCCCGCCACCGGGATCGCCGATGCGAACGGCGGCATTTTGACCATCGCAGGCCGTTCATCTAGATTCTTGCCTGGGTACGAACCCCGTTGTTCTGTCAAAAACTGGCCCGGGCTGCTTCCATGAGCGACGTTTATAACAATCCACTGGTCGAACGTTATGCCTCGCCGGAGATGTGCCGGCTTTTCGGGAACCGGCATCGGATCCTGACCTGGCGACGGATCTGGCTGGCCCTGGCTGAGGCCGAGGCGGAACTGGGCTTGCCGATCAGCCGCAAGCAGATCGCCCAGTTGCGCAAGACGATCGAGGATATCGACTTTGCCAACGCGGCCAGCCATGAAAAACGGCTGCGACACGACGTGATGGCCCATCTGCACGCATGGGGCGACGTCGCGCCCGACGCGCGGGGCATCCTGCACCTCGGCGCGACCAGCATGGACGTGGTGGATAACGCGGACCTCCTCATCATGCGGGACGCGCTCGGCTTGATCCGCGATTGGCTGATCAACGTGATCGCCGCGCTGAGCGACTTCGCCCGCCGGTATCGCGACCTGCCCTGTCTGGGTTACACCCACTTTCAGCCGGCGCAGCTCACGACCGTCGGGCGGCGGGCCTGCCTGTGGACGTACGATTTCGTGCGCGACCTCGAGGAGATCGAGTATCGCCTCTGGCGGCTGCGGTTTCGCGGCATTCGCGGAGCGACCGGCACGCAAGCCACGTTTCTGACGCTGTTCAACGGCGACGCCGCCAAGGTCGCCCAACTGGAGAAGAAGGTGGCGTCCCGGCTGGGCTTTTCGACCTGCGAGCCGGTCACCGGGCAGACCTATACGCGAAAGATCGACGCCGAGGTCACTGCCGCCCTGGCCAACATCGCCGCCGGGGCCCACAAGTTCGCCAACGACGTTCGACTGCTGGCCAACGCCAAGGAAATCGAAGAGCCGTTCGAGAAGGAGCAAGTCGGCTCGTCAGCCATGGCCTACAAGCGGAACCCCATGCGCTGCGAGCGGGTGACGGGCTTGGCCCGGTACGTGATCTCGATCCTGAGCAGCCCGTTCCAGACGGCGGCGGAGCAATGGCTCGAGCGAACGCTCGACGATTCCTCGAACAAGCGGCTGGCTATTCCCGAGGCCTTCCTGGCGGTCGATGGCATCCTCCGCGTCGTGACCGACGTTGCCCGCGGACTCGTCGTTTATCCGAAAGTGATCGAGTCGCGGGTCGCAGCCGAACTGCCGTTCATGGCCACCGAGGAGATTCTGATGGCGGCGGTCAAGGCAGGAGCGAAAGGCCGCGGCAAGTCGAAGGCGGCGGCCGCCGGCGATCGACAGGCGCTCCACGAACGGATCCGGCGTCATTCCCAGGAGGCGGGCCGGGAGGTCAAGCTCCATGGACGACCGAACGACCTCATCCGGCGCCTGGCGGCCGACCCGGCGTTTGCGGGCGTCGACCTGAGCCGGGCGCTCGACCCGAAGCGCTACGTGGGCCTCGCGCCCCAGCAGGTCGACGCGTTCCTCAAGACGGTGGTTCGCCCCGTGCTCGCACGGTACAAGTCCGTCCGCAGCAAGGACGCGGCGCTGGACGTGTAAGGAGGGGTTCGTTTTCAAGAGGCCCGACGCTGCGCTGCCCATCTCGGCGAGGGACATGAGTCGTTCGGAGAGAAAACACTCTGAGAAGAAAACTCAAAAAGGTTGAGCCAATACCCAGCCAGTTTGAAACATACGATGCGGCCGGCAAGCTCTGGGACACTCACGATACCACGGACTACGCTCGCGATTTCAAGGATGCTCACGTCGTGGTCGATCTCAAGCGAAGGCGGTTCGAGATCGAGATCGACGAAGATGTGATGGATATGCTGAGGAAAAAAGCCCGCCGCAGCCGCATCGGCGCCGCCCAGCTTGCCAGCCGGTTGCTGCGGAAGGAATTGACGACCGTCTGAAGATCGGTCAAACGCCCGCTTCGCGGGCTGAAATCCGCGATATCCGGCACCCTTGGCTGAAGTTGCCGATGTTCACCGCTTGCGGGAGTTGGCCCTCATGAACGCAAAGATCAACCGACTGGCCTTGCTTTCGTTGCTGGTCGGCCTGATCGGAACCGTCGCCGGAATGTCCAATGAATTCTATAAAGACCCTTTTTCCGGTGTCCGGTATCGCGGCTTCCCCATTGCTTCACTTAAGTATCCACCCCATTGAGAATCCCCTCGCAAATGGCGCCTCAACACCGGCGGATTCCTCGTTGATGTCTTCATCTGGGGGATATCGGTATACGCGGCCGGCTCTCTGCTTCAAGCTATCCGGCGACACCGCCAGGAGAATGAGGCGAAGGAGCGGCTGGCAAAAGGCCTCTGTATCAGATGTGGGTACGACCTGCGAAACCTGCCCTACCCCCGATGGACTGAATGCGGGACGCCGTTCGTTCCCCCAAAAGGCACGAAGACCGCGTGACGTGCCCGCTTGACGTTCCGCACTTCAATGGTTATATTACCATATAACCATGAAGCCCCGCTCTCTCCGACACTACGAAGCCCGGGCCCGGATCGCCAAGGCGATGGCCCATCCGAGTCGGCTGATGATGCTCGATGCGTTGCAGCAGCGGGAACGATGCGTCTGCGAACTGACCGAGCTGGTTGGATCGGACCAGTCGACGGTGTCCAAGCATTTGGCGGTCCTGAAGCAGGCCGGGCTGATCGAGGATCGCAGGGACGGGGTCAATACCTATTACCGGGTCTGCGTCTGTTGTCTCGAAGGATTCTGGAAATGCGTCGAGGGTGTGCTCAAGGAGAACTTGAAGGCCCAGCAGGAGGCCCTGCGCGCGTAGGGGCGTCCTTTGTTGTTCGCCGCATATATGGCGAAATGGCCATACTCGCATTAAAAGTCCGGGTGCGCGAGTTGGGCATCCTGCTGCTGATGGTGGGGGTGTTCAGTCTGGCCTATGCGCTGCCGTTCGAGTCGATTCCCGCCCAATCGCGCCTCGCGCTGGCCGGCAGGGAATCGCTGCTGATGCTGCAAGACTACGCCCGCAACCATGTGCTGCTCTGCCTGGTACCGGCGTTGTTCATTGCCGGGGCCATCTCGGTTTTTGTCTCCCAGGCAGCCGTCCTGAAGTACTTCGGCCCGCAGGCCCACAAGGTGCTCGCCTACGGCGTGGCGTCGGTATCGGGAACGGTGCTGGCGGTCTGCTCGTGTACCATTCTGCCGCTGTTCGCGGGGATCTACAGCCGCGGCGCGGGGATCGGACCAGCCACGGCCTTCCTGTATAGCGGGCCGGCCATCAACGTGCTGGCCATCATCCTGACCGCCCGCATCCTCGGATGGGAGTTGGGCATCGCCCGAGGGCTCGCAGCCGTTGTGTTCAGCGTCATCATCGGGCTGCTGATGCACCTGATCTACCGCAAAGAGGAGAAAGCCAAACGAACGGCGGCGGAGAACCTCGTAACGCCGGACGACGGCAAGACCCGGCCTTTGACGCAAAACGCAGCCTACTTCGCGGCGATGGTCGGCATTCTCGTCTTTGCCAACTGGAGTCGGCCCGCCCAATCCGGCGGCCTGTGGTACGCCGTCTGGTCCGCGAAGTGGTATGTTACCGGATTCCTCACGGTGCTGCTGGCGGGCATGCTCATCCGCTGGTTCCGGCGCGAGGAGCTGAGCGAGTGGGTCTCCGCCACCTGGATGTTCGCCAAGCAGATTCTACCTTTGCTGTTCGCCGGTGTGATCGTCTCGGGTGTGCTATTGGGCCGGCCCGGACACCCCGCCCTGATTCCCGAGCGATGGATCGAGTCATGGGTCGGCGGCAACGGCATAGAGGCGAATCTTCTCGCATCCGTCGTCGGTGCCTTCATGTACTTCGCCACCCTGACGGAGGTGCCGATCCTGCAAGGCCTGCTCGGGGCGGGCATGGGCAAGGGGCCGGCGCTCGCGCTGCTGTTGGCGGGGCCGGCGCTGTCGCTGCCAAGCATTCTGGTGATTCGCTCGATCATGGGTACGGGCAAAACGATCGTTTATGTCGCGCTGGTGATTGCCCTGTCAACGACGGCCGGACTGGTATACGGACTCGTCGCTTGACGATTGTGGAGAAATCCATCATGAAAATCGAAGTCCTCGGAACCGGCTGCCCGAAATGCCACAAACTGGCGGAAAACGCCAAGGCAGCGGCGGACAAGCTGGGCGTGGAGTACGAATTGGTCAAAGTCACCCAGCTCGCGGACATCATGCAACGCGGCGTGATGATGACGCCGGCCCTCGCGATCGATGGAACGGTCAAGAGCAGCGGGAAGGTTCTGTCCGAGGCCGAAGTGACCACCCTGTTGACCGGCGCGGTGTCCAAATGAGCAAAGGCTCCAGAATCGCCGCCATCGTGATCGTTTTGGCCTTGGTCGGCGGAGTCCTGATCCTCAAAAGCGGACAGAATCAGCCGGCGAAGCCCGCCGCTCCAATCGCTGCATCCGCCAGCCAGCCTGCGGCCAGCGCCGCCGGCCGACCCGCGGACGCCAAGGCCCCGTTGCCCCGATTGGTCGATCTGGGGGCGGGCAAGTGCATACCCTGCAAAATGATGGCCCCCATCCTCGAGGAACTGAAGCGGGAATACGCTGGCAGGCTCGAAGTGGTGTTCATCGACGTCTGGCAGAACGAGAAAGCCATCGGCCAGTACAAGATCCGCTCGATCCCGACGCAGGTTTTCTACGATTCGGCCGGCCGGGAACGGTTCCGCCACGAAGGATTCTTCTCCAAGGAAGACATCCTGGCGAAATGGAAAGAGCTTGGCGTATCGCTGGGCGGGGTGAAATGAGGTGCTCCGACCCTCTGGTTTTCATAGGCCGGCGCAACATGACTCCAACGAGCCGCGAGCTTCAGCGCTTGTTGACTCGGAGTCGTTGAGTCTCAGTAAAGGTGCGATGATGCTTGAGAACCTGTTCGCGTCGTTGACCCGCGCCGTCGAGGGTGGCTCGCTGATCGCCTTGGCGGCCGCCTTCTTTTGGGGCATCCTGAGCATCCTGCTGAGCCCCTGCCACTTGGCGAGCATCCCGCTGATCGTCGGATTCATCGATCAGCAAGGCCGAATGACGACACGGCGGGCGTTCCTCATCTCCACGCTGTTCGCGGTCGGCATCCTGATAACGATCGCGATCATTGGGGTCATCACCGCCCGCGCCGGCTATATGCTGGGCGACACCGGTCGATACGGCAGCTACGTCGTGGCATTGATCTTCCTTCTCGTCGGCCTGGTGCTGCTGGACGTGATTCCGATGCCCTGGTCCGGCCCCGGCCAGCTACAGATGAAGCGCAAAGGCATGCTGGCAGCGTTCATCCTCGGGCTGGTGTTCGGCATCGCCCTCGGGCCGTGTACGTTCGCGTTCATGGCCCCGATCCTGGGCGTCACATTCAAGGTCGCGACGTCCAGCGCGCCGTACGGCGCGTTTCTGTTGCTGGCATACGGCGTCGGGCATTGCTCGGTCATCGTGGCGGCGGGCACGTCCACGGAGATGGTGCAGAAATACCTGAACTGGAACGTACAATCGAAGGGCGCTGTAATCCTCAGGAAGATTTGCGGCGTACTGGTGATCGTTGGGGGCCTGTACATGCTGTACATCGCCCGTTAGAGCTGCGAAAAGGACATGAACTATGAGTCATGAGAGGGATAGCGAATTCGTACGCGACACCGTTCGGGAAGGTTACGCGAGAATCGCCCGGGCCGGCGAGGGAGGCTGCGGATCGGCCGCTTCGTGCGGCTGCTGCGGGGGTGAGCCGGTCGACGCGGCGAGCCTGGCCCGGACGATCGGATACAGCGAATCGGAACTGGCCGCCTTGCCCGCGGGCGCGAACATGGGCCTGTCGTGCGGCAATCCGACGGCCATCGCCGAGTTGCAACCCGGCGAGGTCGTGCTCGATCTCGGCAGTGGCGGCGGGTTCGACGTGTTCCTGGCGGGTCCGAAGGTCGGGCCGACCGGACGTGTCATCGGCGTGGACATGACGCCGGACATGCTCGGCAGGGCCCGGCGCAACGTCCCCACGTACCGCGAGCGTACCGGGCTGAATAATGTCGAGTTTCGCCTCGGGGAAATCGAGCATCTACCGGTGGCTGACGCCAGCGTCGACGTAGTCATCTCGAACTGCGTGATCAACCTGTCGCCGGACAAGGCGCAAGTCTGGCGCGAAATCGCCCGGGTGCTCAAACCCGGAGGGCGGGTGGCGGTGTCCGACCTGGCTCTACTGAGGCCGTTGCCCCCGGCGGTGGCGGAGATGGTCGAGGCGCTCGTCGGCTGCGTGGCTGGAGCCGTGCTGGTCGAGGCAACCGAACGCATGGTGCGCGAAGCCGGCCTGGCCGACGTCGTCCTGCAACCCCGGCCCGAGTACGTGCAGACGCTCGGCACGGTGCAGGACCCGCTCTATCGCAAGATCGCCGAGCAGTTGCCGGCCGGCACCACGGCCGCTGATTACCTGACCAGCCTGTCCATTGCCGCGCGCAAACCGGCATCGCGCCGTTGCTGCGGAGTCTCCGAATGAGTGTCGCCAGGCCACGGGTGTTATTCCTTTGCACCGGCAACTCGTGCCGCAGCCAGATGGCTGAGGGTTGGGCACGGCATCTGCTTGGAGAGCTTGTTGAGCCGTATTCCGCGGGCATCGAGACGCACGGAGTGAATGCAAACGCCGTCAAGGTGATGGCGGAGGCCGGCGTGGACATCTCGCGGCAGCGGTCGAAGCATCTGAATGAGCTGAACGGCATCGCCTTTGATCTCGTCGTCACCGTGTGCGGCCACGCCCACAAGCATTGCCCGGTCTTCCCGGGGCGCACCCGAGTGATCCACGTCGCCTTTGACGATCCCCCCAGACTGGCAGCATCCGCGCGGAACAAGGACGAGGCGATCAGCCATTATCGACGAGTGCGTGATGAGATCAGGGATTTCGTTGCCCGAATTCCCGGGATGCTTTCGCACGATCTGGGGCAGCCAGGAGCCGAAGCGGCGTTTGACGACGCGTTGCCCCCCGCGATCGTCGAGGGTTCCGAAGCGGGTGGTGCTCGCAAGTTGAACATTTTCGAACGGTATCTCACGCTTTGGGTGGCGATCTGCATGGTCGCGGGCGTTGCCCTCGGACGGATCGCTCCGGGCTTTACGGACGCACTGCGGAGACTGGAGTTCGGTTCGGGCAGCCAGATCAACATACCGATTGCCGTCCTCATCTGGCTGATGATTTACCCGATGATGCTGAAGGTCGATTTCGCGTCCGTTCTCGACGTCGGCAAACGACCCCGCGGCCTCATCGTCACCCTGGTGGTCAACTGGTTCATCAAGCCGTTCAGCATGGCCCTGATCGGGTACGTTTTCTTCAAGCATCTGTTCCTGCCCTGGATCGGAACGGAATTGGCTGATCAATACATCGCGGGGGTAATCATTCTCGCGGCGGCACCTTGCACCGCCATGGTCTTCGTCTGGAGCTATCTGACGCGGGGCGATCCGGCCTACACCCTCGTGCAGGTGGCGGCTAACGATCTGATCATGCTCGCGCTGTTCGCACCGATCGTGAAGCTCCTGGTAAGCGGAGCTTCCTCGCTGACGGTGCCGTTCATGGTGCTGCTGTATGCGGTGGTTTTCTTTATCGTGATTCCACTGGCCGGCGGCGCGATCACGCGAACGGTGCTGACCCGTACGCGTGGGGTTGGCTGGTTCGAGGGAACGTTTCTGCCAAACTTCCATCCCGTGGCGGTCCTGGCTTTGCTCGCCACGCTCGTGTTGATTTTCGCCTTCCAGGCGGACAACATCACCGGCCGATTCGTTCACGTAATCCTCATCGCGATCCCCATCACGATCCAGGTGTATTTCAATTCATCGCTGGCTTACGGCCTCATGAGGCTGCTCAAGGTCCCGTTCGAGGTAGCGGCCCCCGGCGCACTCATCGGGGCGAGCAACTTCTTCGAGTTGGCCGTCGCCACCGCCATCGCGCTCTACGGGCCGGAGTCCGGCGCCGCCCTGGCGACGGTCGTCGGTGTGCTGGTTGAAGTACCGGTGATGCTGTCGGTCTGCGCGGTCTGCAACCGGACCCGGGGCTGGTTCCCGCCGGCGGTCGAATCGGCTCAATCGGGATAGACGAATTCCACGGTCTTGTCCACGTCCGCGGCAAGACTGTGGTGG
>JAPKGY010000260.1 GCA_026647385.1 Phycisphaerae bacterium
GCCCGAGGCCATGGCCATCGCCTTCGAAGCCTGCGCGATTGGTACGATGGCGGAGGGGGCAAAACTCGATCTCCATGAGACGGCGGTCCGGTTACAATGTCGCGGTTGCGGAGGCGAGTTTGGACCCGACCTCGACGCACTCAGCTTCGTGTGCCCGGCGTGCGGAGCGGCCGACGGTGAGATGCTGGAAGGCAACCGGATTCTGCTGAAGTCGGTCGAGTGCGAAACGGACGAGGAGGCGCGCGAATCATGAAGATCCAGATGGCGGAGAACGTCCTGAAGGCGAACGACGCGGTGGCGAACGCCAACCGGCAGACGCTCGCCCGAGCGGATCTGCTCGCGATCAACCTGATGAGCGCGCCCGGCAGCGGCAAGACCTCCCTGCTCGAAAAAACCATCCCGATGCTCGGCGAGCCATGCCCCAGCGCCGTGATGGTCGGCGATCTTCAGACCTCGCGCGACGCGGAACGCCTCGACGGCCTCGCGATCGAGACCATCCAGATCAACACCGGCACCGGCTGCCACCTGTCCGCGGCGCAGGTCGCCCAGGCACTTGGCGATCTGGACCTGGGCAGGCTGGCATTCCTGTTCATCGAGAACGTCGGCAACATGGTTTGCCCGGCCGCCTTCGATCTCGGCGAGCATCGCAAGGTCGTTCTGCTCAGCGTACCCGAGGGTGACGACAAGGTGGCCAAGTACTACACGCTTTTCCAGCAGGCCGACGCCGTGCTGCTGACCAAGACGGACCTGCTCGGCGTCCTCGACTTCAACATCGACCGTGTCCGCGAGGATCTCGCGAAGCTCAATAGCCGAGCCCCGTTCATCCGCCTTTCGTCGCGGACGGGCGAGGGAATGGGAGAATGGATGGATTGGCTGCACAAGGAGCGTGCAGCCGTTACTTCGGCGAAAGGATTCCGATGACCCGTTCCAGTTTGCGCCATAGGCCAAGATGTAACGTCTTCATCCTCTCCGCCCCGCTGATTCTGGCAGCCTTTGCCGGCACGGCGCCGGTATCGGCGCGAAACGTGCCCGCCGCGGAAGCATCGCCGGAATATCGCGGCATGTGGGTGACCCGGTTCGAATGGCCGGGGCTCGACCGCGACCAGGTCCGGGCCACGATTGACGAGATCATGAGCCAACTGGCCCGCAGCCACTTCAATGCCGTATTCTTCCAGGTTCGAGGCCAGGCGGACACGCTCTATCCCTCGCCGGAAGAGCCCTGGTCGGCGCTGATCTCGACCTCGCCGCAAGGCCCCGGCTGGGACCCGCTGCAACATGCGATCGAAGCGGCCCACAGGAACGGCCTGGAGTTCCACGCCTACATCAACACGCACGTCGCATGGCAGGACGTGAACGATCGGCCCCCGCCGCAAACGAACCCTCTCTACTACCGGCACTGCAACGCGGCTGATCCCGCCCACCGCGACTGGCTCATTCACGACGAGCAAGGTCGGCCGGTCCAGTTCGATCCAGGCGATCACTACACCTGGATCGCGCCGGGCGTACCCGACGCCCAGGCTTACATCCGCCGGCAGATCCTGTACGTCGCCCAGAACTACGACGTCGACGGCCTGCACTTTGACCGCATCCGCACGTGCGGACCCGAGTACTCGCACGATCCGATCTCGACCGCCCGCCAGGCCCTCGGCGCCGAGGGCAACCCCGGCAACCTCAACTTCGCCGACTGGACCCGCGACCAGTTCACGCGCATGCTGTGCGACCTTTACGCCCAGGTGGCGGAGGTCAAACCGCAGGTCAAGATCAGCGCCGCGCCCGTCGGACTCTATCGGCGGGAGCGAAATCCGGATTATCCGGCCAGCTTTCATTTCGGTTGGAGCAAGGCCTACCAGGACGCGCAAGCGTGGATCGCGGCGGGCGCGCTCGACTTCGTCGTTCCGCAGATCTACTGGGGCAGCGGGCCGAAGCCGCCGTTCTTCGACGAAATCGCTCCCGATTGGTTCACCCATGCCGCCGGCCGCCACGTCGTGCCCGGCCAGAACCGCAGCCTCCCTCTCGGCGAACTCGTTCGACAGGTTCGCTTCACCCGGGACCACGGCGGACACGGTAACGTCATGTTCGCCTACAAGGGCTTCGCATCCAAAGGCGGATTCAAGAGGTACTCCGGCCCGGGCGGCCCGTACGAACGGCCCGCGCGGCTGCCGGCCATGCCGTGGAAGGATCAGCCGACGGAGGGAATCCTCCTCGGCACGCTGACCGACGAGGCCGGTCAACCCGTCGTCGACGGCTGGGTCACCCGAACCGGCGGTGACGAGATCGCGCTGTCGTCCGGCGACGGATTGTACTCGATGCTGAGGGTCCCGCCCGGAACGTACGCACTGACCATCCGCAAGCAGGGTTACGCCGAGGCGCGCGTGGACGGGGTACAGGTGGCGGCCGGCCGGGTGACGCGGGTGGACGTTCCCCTGGCCGTGCAACTCCTGACCGTCGCGGCCACTTCGGAGAACGGACCCGCGCGAGCTTCGGCGATTCAGCCCGCCGAAGACATCGGCCGCGCACTGGCTGAGTCCACCGCAGCGTGGAAGCGCCGGTGGTTCGTCTCCAAGTGGCTGATGCCGCTCTGCCTGGCTTTGCCGTTCGCCGCGGCCGGCGCCGTAATCTACATCGAGCGGAGATGCCTCAATTACCGCTGAGCAGGACGGCTTCGGCGCCCCGGGTCGCCAAGCCCTTGATCTGCTCCGGTGTCAGAGCGTAGCCGAGCACGCACACGTCGTCCACGTTGCCCTGGAGCTGCTCGTCGGTGCCCATCTCGGCGTCCTCGCCGATCAGCAGGTTGCGGGCGAGCTTGACCGGATCACCGCCCGGAATCCAGGCATCGCCCACCGGTTTGCCGTCCAGATAGAGCGTCACTAATCCGTCGTCGAACGTCGCCGCCAGATGATGGTACTTGTCGTCGTTGAAGCCGACGGCGTCCGACTCGACGCTGACGCCCTTGCAGATGAGACGCAGACCCGCGATCGTCTTGCCGCGCGGATCGAAGTCGAAGATCAGATCCGACGACTGAATCGGGAGGTTGCCGCGATAAGCGCTGAACAGTCTGCCGGGCTTGCCGCTGGAGTGCTTGACCATGGCAGCCAGGGTGAAGCGCGTCCCCAGGTTGCTCGTACCGGTGATCTCGACCCGGTTCCACGGACGCCAGGGCGACCCGATGACCAGGGAGTGCTTGCCGAAGGCCGGCTCCGGTTTCTTGTGGTCGATCCGGCAGGTTCCCAGGTTACGCAGCGTCTGGACCCCGTCGGCGCCGAGCATGTCCGCCCAGGAATCCGCGTTGCCCTCGAAGGTGAACAGGGCCTGCAGCGGCGCGGGGCCCGTCTCGGGGATCGCCTTCACGTTTTCGCCGGCCATGAACGAGAACAGCCGGGCGTGCTCGAGCAGGAAACGGAACCGCACCTGCTCGACGTCGGCCGGCAGTTCCTTTCGCGTTTTCCAGGTCACCGTCTGGCACACGGCATTCCGGGTCAGCGGCGCGCAATCGTCCCGGCTGTAGCCGGGGATCACCCGCCCGCCGGAGTCGAGCACCTCGACCCGGACCGAGCCGTTGCGCGGATCGCAGTTCACCTGCAGTGGGCCGGACACGCCGGCGAACTTGCAGGTCACCACTTCGCCGGGCACTTCGTCCGCATCCAGCGAGGCGAAGCCGTCCTTGCGCATCGTGGCCATGCCGATGCACGACTTGTATGGCAGCAGATCGTGCAGTTCGTCATAGCCCGTGTAGTACATGCGGATCTGGTCGTCCACGACGACCATCGACGTCGAGAATACCATGCCGTGGTCGAACTCCCTGAACTTGCCGAGGTCCAGCAAAGGCCGGCGATCCTCCCCGGCGCGCATCCAACGCATCCCGTCGCGGCTGCTCACCATCTCCACCCACAACGGGCCGTGGAAGTACCCTTCCGGATCCTCCGCCCGGTAGATCTGCAGCAAGCCGATATACATCGTTTCGTAGGGGACCACCGGGCACGCGTAGAAGTGCGTGCGATCGACCGTCCCCGGCCTGCACCAGCGGTCGTCGATCTCGTCCGGCAGCATGATCAAACGCAACGGGGGGAAGTGGGCCAGGTCCTTCGTCTCGCTGTAACCCACCGTCCGGCGGCGCATCCCGCCCACGTCGGTGTTCATACGGTCGGTCTGCCCGCCCTTGACCGTGCAACGGAACAGCTTGGTGTTCGGGTCCCAATAGAAATGGCTGGTGTCCCCGCCGGTAATGATCGGTTCCTTCGAAAGCGGCTTCCAGTGAAGGCCGTCGGGCGACATTCTCGCGTGATACTTGCCGCCGTCCTGGGTCACAGCCTGGTAGCGCCGATTGGGGTCGCTTTCCCAAGGCGTGAACATCACGTACTCGCCCGCGCCGAAGAGGATATTGTTGTTCGTCGTTCCATCGACCTTCCACTTGTGCAGTCCGAGGTTCGGTTTCTCCCAGGTCAGGCCGTCCTGGCTCCGGGCCAGACAGGTGTACCCGCCGTCGGGGTCGTTTTCCGGCGCCCAACTCGCGTAGTACATCCGGTAGCCGGACCCGTCCTCCTCGGGCAGGACCGTGAAGCACATCACCACGTCGCGCTCCCAGGGTTTGTCCACAACGATCATCGGCGTGTTCTTCTTGGGCTTGGTGAACGAATGATAGTGGCGGAGCACGTTGGTCTTGGACGCGATCAGATAATCATCGATGAACAGCTGCCAAGGCCCGGTGAGGCCTTTGGACAGATCGGACGCCGCGACTGCCGGCTGAACCACGGCCGCCGCCAGCAGGCTCAAAACGAGCAGACAGAGTGTATCACGCACCTTCATCGCGATCTCCTTTCATGGGCCTGGAGGGTCACTCCTGAACGACGCCGACCACCAGCCGTCGGCTCCCCGCGGGCATTGTAACGGAACCTTGGGTAAATGTCCTGCCGGACTGCGCTCCCCCACCGGGTGAGGGTATAGTGAATCGTCAGGGTGGTTGCGCTGCCGCAACCACCAAAATGTTTTACGCAGACCGATTGCTTGCACCCGTCGGAGTGCCGTAACCCCAAGGAGTCGCGCGCTTCATCCCGAATCGGTCGGCTTGAGAACTCACGGCACCCGCTTGCGCCACAGCCTGTCCACGCTGAGATCCCCCGGCCCCAGGACCGCCAGCAGAACAGCCAGCGTAATGAAGACGACATTGGTATGGAAAGGCCCCGCGTTGGCAAAGAAATGCCCCGCAACCGCCAGGGCGACAGTGAAGCTGAGCAACATGAGCGCCGCGATGCCGGCCGCCCATCGGCCAAGCAGACCCAGGATGAGCAATACGCCCACCCCCACCTCCGCGAACGGGACGGCGTGGCCGTAGGGCACGGCGAACCAGTCCGGCAGCCATGCGGGCTTAAGAGGCAGAAAAACCTTCTCGTAGAAGGCCCCCACGCCGTTCGTCACCTTCTGCCAGCCGGCCAGCAAAAAGAACAGGCCGAGCGAAAGCCGGTTGGCCAACAGTGCCAGATCGCGGAGCGTTTTCATTCTCCTGGTCTCCTGGTCTCCTGCTCGCCCGCTCTCGCTCTACGGCGCTGCCCGGCGGGCCTTCAGGATCACCGGCGGATTGACCGGCGTTGACTGCTCGCCGCCCGGTTGCGTGGGGACGTTGCGGATCTTGTCCACGACGTCCATGCCGCTGACCACCT
>JAPKGY010000261.1 GCA_026647385.1 Phycisphaerae bacterium
CGCCCGTTACGCGGATCGTCGCGGGATCCAGGAGACCTCTTTCAATGCACTGCCGCTTGGCGTATGCGGACACGGCGTCCCGCATGCCCTCTTGTGGGGCACGACCCGTCCGACGTCGCGGCGCTGCGTGCGGCCATCGAGGGTCGTACGCGACGCCGCCGACCGGCAGGGACGCGACCAGACGCGGGGCCTGTCACGCGACATCGCAAGGAGAGCGCGGGACACCCCCGTCAGGGTGTCGAGGTACGCCGGCTTGCAACACATCGTCGACATTGCCGATCTGTTCGTCACCAACGACCCCGACGCGGTCCTGGTCACCCACTCCCTCGGCAGTTGCATCGGAGTCACCATCTGGGACCCCGAGGCCCACGTCGGCGGCATGATCCATTACATGCTGCCGACCTCGTCGATTTCCCCCGAAAAGGCCAAGACCCATCCGGCCATGTTCGCCGACACGGGCATCCCGGCGCTGTTCCGGGCAGCTTATGAACTCGGCGCCTCCAAGAAACGCATCGTCGTGAAAGTGGCCGGCGGCTCCATGCTGCTGGACGACAAGGGCACCTTCAATATCGGAAAACGGAATTACGTCGCCCTGCGACAGATCTTCTGGAAAAACGGCGTGCTGATCGACGCCGAGGACGTCGGCGGGTCGTGCAGCCGCACGCTCAAACTCAAAGTCGGGGACGGAACCGTCACGATCAAGAAGCGAGACGGGGAGGCCCAGTTATGAACTGCGTTCAGGATATCCTCAGTCGCGTCGAAGAGATCAAGCCGCTGCCCGGCACGGTGCTCCGGCTCATCCAGGTCGTCAACGACCCCAACAGCACGATCGACCAGATCGTCGAGGTGGTCCGATACGACCAGGCGGTCACCGGCCAGTTGCTCCGCATCGTAAACTCGGCCTTCTTCAGCTTCTCCCGCGAAATCACCTCGATCAACGAGGCTCTGTGCGCCCTGGGCACGCTCAAAGTGCTGCAGATCGTCATGGCGATCCATACCAACACCCTGCTCTCCCGGGCCCAGCGGGGTTACGGGCTGCCGCCGGGCAAACTGTGGCAGCATTCGGTGGGCGTGGCCCTGGCCTCCGCCGCCCTGGCCGACCACCTGCGGGAAACCAATCGAAACCTCCTGTTCACCGCCGGCCTGCTGCACGACATCGGCAAGGTGATCCTGAACGAGCACGTCGCCGCGGAATTCGCCGAGATCGTCCGAAAGGTGAACGAGGAAAGAATCTCGTTCTGCGAGGCCGAGCGCCAGGTCCTGGGGTTCTCCCACGACGAGATCGGGGCCCAGCTCGGTGAGAAATGGCAGCTCCCGGCGAGCATCATCCAGGGGATCCGACATCATCACGAACCGAGCGCGGTCGAGCCGCACGATTCGATCGTGGATATCCTGCACCTGGCCGACTGCGTCTGCCTGATGCTCGGCATCGGACTCGGGGTGGACGGACTGAGCTATCGGGCCGACGAAGGAGCCATGGCCCGCCACGGACTGCGCGAGTCCGATCTCGAAAAAATCGGAGTGCAGGTGCTCGTGGAACTTAAACGCGTCAGTGGCCTTTTCGAGGAGGGATGCCTGGAACTCCGGGGAGAGTAAGCGGGCGCCGGACAGGAGAAATGAGATGGCTCAGCACGTACTGATTGTCGACGACTCCGCGACCATTCGACAGATGGTCCGCAGGACGCTCACGCTGGCCGGGCTCGACGTGGGCGAGGTCTACGAGGCGTCCAACGGGATCGAGGCGCTCGCGCAGCTGCGGGACCACGAAGTCGCGGTCATGCTGGTGGACATCAACATGCCCACGATGAACGGCATCCAGCTCCTCAACCGCATGCAGCAGCACGCACAGCTCAGGAACATCCCCATCGTCATCGTGTCCACCGAAGGCAGCCGGCAGCGGATCGAGGAACTTCACAAGATCGGAGCGTTCGGGTACGTGCGCAAACCGTTCCATCCGGAGCAGCTCCGGGACGTGCTCAAACCTCTTCTGGGAGTTAAAGACGATGAGCGAAACGAAAACAGCGACGCTGCGGGAGATCTTTTCTGAGACTCTCGCGAACCTCGCTTTCATGTTCACCGACGACGACATCCCCTTCGACCCCGCGGACGAGGCCTGGTTCGAGACCTCGATCCGCTACAACGGACCGCGGGCCGGCGAGCTGCGGCTCCTGTGCGACCGGGCATTCATGACCAGCCTGGCCGGCAATCTCCTGGGAATCGAGCCGGACGACCCCGAAGCCGATGTCAAGGGCGTCGACGCGGTCAAGGAACTCATGAACATCCTCTGCGGCCAGCTGGTCACCGACTTTCACGGCAGCGACGCCGTCTTCAACCTCTCGATCCCCGAATGCACCCAACTCGACGATCCGCCGGACCTGGCTCAGCCGGATACCGTCGACGCCTTCACCCTGTCCGTGGGCGGCTCGCGAACGCGATTGGCCCACATCACCCACCCGGAAGGGAGCGGCCATGGCTAACCCGACGGTCGGGGAATGGCCCCTGGCGGAAGAAGCCCAGAATCTCACCCGTGAGGATTACGATCTGATCCGCCGTCTGGTCTACGCGAAAAGCGGGATCAACCTCGGCAACGGCAAAATGCAGCTCGTGCGCGCCCGACTCGGCAAGCAAGTCCGCGCCGGTGGATACAAATCCTTCCGCGACTACTACCGACACGTCGAGGAGGACCAGAGCGGGCAGATGCTCTGCCAGCTCCTCGATTCCATCTCCACCAACACGACACACCTGTTCCGCGAGATCCGCCACTTCAACCTGCTGCGCGACATCGTCACCCGCTGGGCCGAGGATCGCGCGTGGCGCTCGCGCAACTCGATCGTGCGAATCTGGAGCGCCGCCTGCTCCAGCGGAGAAGAACCCTACTCCATCGCCATGACCGTCCACGACGCCCTGTCCCGACACCCCGGCCTGGAGGTGAAGATCCTCGCCACCGATCTGTCCACCCGGATGCTGAGCATCGCCCGGCTCGGGCTCTTCGAGGCCCATCGCGTGGGCACCGTGCCCGCCGACCTGCGACATCGATACTTCCGCAAGGTCGTCCAGGAAGGCCAATCCATGCTCCAGATCGCTCCCGAGATCCGGGAGTGCGTGACCTTTTCCCAGTTCAATCTCATGACCCCGACGTTCCCGTTCAAGCGAGGCTTCCACGTCATCTTCTGCCGGAACGTCATGATCTATTTCGACCGCGGGACGCAGCAGACGCTGGTAAACAAGATGGCCGGCCACCTGCTGGCGGGAGGGTATCTCATGATCGGACACTCCGAAAGCCTGAACGGCATCCGCCAACCCCTGACCTATGTCGAGCCCACGGTCTATCGGAAAAGCTGAGGCCGCCTCGCCGCCGACCGCGCGGCGATCCACAGGGATAGACCGTGAGAGCCATCGGCCCCATCAAAACGCTGATCGTCGACGACTCGCCCAGCGTCCGAGCCGTCCTGACGCGCGTGCTGGCCGAACAGGACGATATCCATGTCGTCGGCGGAGCCCGGAACACCGCCGAAGCCCGCGAGTTGATTCTCGCCCATCGGCCCGATGTGATCGTTCTCGACATCCAGATGTATAACGGGGACAGCCTGACCTTCCTGCGCAAGCTCGCGATCCACTACCCCGTGCCGGTCATCGCGTGCAGCGAGCCCACGGAGGCGGGTCACGAAGCCGGCGTGCGGGCAGTCGAACTGGGCGCCATCGGCGTGGTCACCAAACCGCGGAGCATCACCGGGCGGACGTTGCACCGCTGGAGTGAGGACCTCGTCCAAACGATCCGGGCCGCCGCAGCCTCCCGTCCGCCCGCACCCCCGCTTCCGACAACCGCCGCCGGCCAGCCGCCCCTCTTCCGCGACGCGGACCTCGATCCAGGTCGCTATCTCGTCCTCATCGGCGCGTCCACCGGCGGAACCGAGGCGCTGCGCCAGATCCTGCGCATTACCCCGCCCGATTTCCCGCCCATCGCGATCGTGCAGCACATGCCCGAGGGCTTCACCGCCTCCTTCGCACGGCACCTCGACGCCCAGAGCCCGCTCAAAGTCAGCGAAGCGATCGACGGAGAGCTTCTCAAACCGGGCCAGGCCTTCATCGCCCGCGGCGGACGCCAGATGCGAATCGTACACCGCCACCCGGAGCCGCAAATCGCCTGCGGCGAGACCGAACCCGTCAATCGTCACTGTCCGAGCGTCGACGTGCTTTTCGACTCCGCGCTGAAAATCGTCAATCGCAAGCTGGTCGGCGTCCTCCTCACCGGCATGGGCGCCGACGGCGCCCGGGGCCTGCTCCGTCTGCGACAAGCAGGTGCTCTCACCATCGGCCAGGACCAGCAAAGCTGTGTGGTTTACGGCATGCCCAAGGTCGCCGCCGACCTCGGCGCCGTCCAGATCCAGTGCCCGCCCGCCGACATCCCCGGAACGATCGTCCGCGCATTGCGGGCAGCCGGGAATACCCACCACGCCGTCGCGGCTCTCTGACGGCTCACTCGAGAATCGCAGGGCCGGCTTCAGGGCCCCACGGTTCCGCGGCGTCAGAGGGTCAGCCTGCCCGCGCCGGCGGCTGGCTCGGCCTCCGCTTTCTCCTTCTCGACCAGCTGGCCGCGGGCACCCATCTGCCGGGCGGTATTCACCTGGTCGCTCAACCGCCGGAAAGGCCGTCGAAGCTTCAGGGTCTCGACTTCCCACACGTAGCCGTGAATGACCACCTGCTCCGGAATCAGCGGGCTCGACCTCAGTAATTCCACCTGGCGAATGCACGTCTCATCCACGTCGGTGAACATCCGAATCCACTTGCCGAACACACGCGAGTCAAGCTTGAGTTCCTCGAGCGAAGGATCGATCTGAACGCGATGAAGATCCGTTCCCCGCTCCTCCAGAGCCTCGACGAGATAGTCCCCCGTCGCCGTCATCATTCCGCATTCCGTGTGGTTCACCACGATGATTTCCCGCGTTCCGAAGAACTGGGTGGTGAGCATGGCCGACCGGATCACATCGTCGGTGACCAGACCGCCCGCGTTCCGGAAAACGTGAGCGTCCCCGACCCGGATGCCCAGCGCTTCCTCGATCGGCAGGCGCTCGTCCATGCAGGCCAGAACGAACAGCCTGCGGTTATTGGGTATCCCCTTCTGCCGGCGCAAGGCCCAGGCCTCGCGCTCCGCGATCTCCATGTCGATTTGTCGATGCACCATGGGCGAATCCTCCTTTCGCGATCCGTCCGGACGCGCCTGTTCGTTTCGCCATTGTAGGATCCATCGTGGGCGGAAATTGCCTCCAGAGAACCTGTCCCATCCCGGCGACAGCGCCGGAACGACGTGCATTCACCGTGGAAAAACTCGAGACGGAAACCGGGCGGGGGATGCGCCTCGGCGACGCGGCCCCGTCGGGCCGGGCCCGCGGCCGCCACGCCGGGGGGCATCCTGGCGGGCGCGAATCACTTGGGTTAGAATCCCCCGTCGAACACCCCCGAACAGGGAGATGAAGCCATGGAATGCCGCAAGACCCGTAATCTGGACTTCTGCTCCTGCACCTACGCCGGCTGCAGTCGACAGGGCATCGGCTGCCTTGATGATACGTTGAATACATTAGATGTTTCCACAAAAAAACGCCAGGTAACACTTATTTTCAAAAGAAACCCTCAAACGGATT
>JAPKGY010000262.1 GCA_026647385.1 Phycisphaerae bacterium
CCTTCTCGACCGCGTCGCCGACCTCTACCCGACCTTCGACTTCCGGACCCAGGCCATCCTCTACGAAGGGCCCGCCGCCCGAGGCTACGTCTCCACCTGGCACGACGCGTGCGAAGAGGTCCGTGAAATGGCCCTCGCCTACGACCAGGTCGTCGCCGGCCTGTCCGACGACCGCGACCTGGTCGCGTTCCTCAGCGACAAGGCCAAACGGTTCAAACTCGACAACCCGAAGACGTCCTGGGCCGACATCCAACGCAACATCGAAAACCGCATTCTCCAGGACACCCTCAACAACCGCCCGAAAATCGAATCCAACTACCCGCGCACCGATATCGCCAACGCGGTCATCCACATGGTGCTGGCCACGCCCGAGCATCGCCAGGCGGCTGAAAAGATCATCGACGCCCTCATCGCCAAGGGCACCGCCGTCGACGGCGTCACCGGCGAGAAAGGCCTTTCCGGATACGGCACCATCGGCCCGACGAGCATCGCCGAGCTGCTCAGCCAACTGTCGCTCATCGACCCGCACTGGCTCGACCGCGCTCTGAAGCGACACCCGAAACTCCACGACTGCTACCGCTTCCACGTCGACACCTGGTGCCTCAACCGTTATTACCCCACCTGCGGCGACGCCGGATCGTTCGCCCACCGCAACGACACCTACGCGGGCGCGTCGTTCCTCAGACTCGATCAGGGCAGCACGGTCAACGTCTTCAAGAGCATGCTCTCACAATCGATGTTCACCTTCATGTACCGCCTGCACAAGCTCACCGACGATCCCGCCTTCGCCCAGGTCGCCTACCTCGCCAACGGACGAACCGTCGAAGGCCTGCCCCATGACCTGTTCGTCACCGACCCCGAGCCGATCCAGAAAGAAATCGCCGCCGTCATCGAACGCGAAGGCCCGACCCCCAGGCTCGGCTCCGTCAACAAACAGCAATGGCACCTGGCCATCCTCCGCTCGGGCCGGGGCGATCACGCTCGCGCCGTCTGGCTCGATTACGACTCGGGCGGCGGGCATTGCCACGCCGACGGCCTCAACCTCGGCGTCTACGCTCACGGCCTCGACCTCATGCCCGACTTCGGCTATCCGCCCGTCCAGTTCGGCGGATGGGGCTCGCCGCGCGCCGTCTGGTACACCAGCACCGCCGCCCACAACACCGTCGTCGTCGACGCAAAGGACCAACTCCGCTCGGGCGTCGGGAAAACCGAACTCTGGGCCGACGGCCGACTCCTCAAAGCCATCAAGGCCTCCGAGCCCGGTGCGTACGACGTCCCGGTTTACGAGCGCACCGTCGCCAGCATCAACGTCTCCGACGAACACTTCTATGTGTTCGACCTCTTCCGCGTCGTCGGAGGCAAGGACCACGCCAAGTTCACCGGCAGCCACTTCAGCACCATCACCACCCAAGGCCTCAACCCGACAACCCCGGTCACCTTCAGCCAGGCCGCCCAACTGCGCAACCTCCGCGTCGATCTCGAGCCCGAGCCCGGCTGGTCCGTCGATTTCAAGATCAACGATCTGCGCAAGTACCTCGATCCGCCCCGCGACCTGCACCTGCGCTACACCGACCTGACCCGCGGCGCCCAGGCGGGAACGGCCGAAGCCTGGATCGTCGCCGGCCTCTTCAACACCTCCGAGGAAATGTGGGTCCCGCGCATCATGACCCGCCGCCAGTCCGACACCGCCCCGCTCGCCTCCACTTTCGTGAGCATCGTCGAACCGTACGAAAAGCAATCGCAAATCGCCGCGATCCGCCGACTCGACCTGACCGACGAACAAAGCCGCCCGCTGCCCGAGCCCTGCGCCGCCATCGAAATCACCCTCGCCGACGGCCGAAAAGACCTCATCATCTCCGCCGACGATGAGGCATTCGTCGGTGCCCGTGTCCGTTCCGCAACCCCGCCAGCTATCGTCCAACCCGACTGGCACCTGTCCGCCCAGGCCAACCTGATCTTCGTTCGCCTCGACTCCGCCAGCCAAGTCCAACACATCGCCGCATGCCGAGCCCAGCGCATCAAGATCGCGGACCAGGACATCCGCCTGCAAGAAACCACCGACTTCTTCGAGACCGCAGCGACGAAACCATAGAACTCCGTGCCCCTTCCCAACAAGAGCGTTGCGCATCCGGCAACAGCGTTCCGCGATCGACAAGAACGCTGCGCGATCGTCAAGCGCGTCACGAACCGACCACCGTGCGCCTCATTTGAAATCGCAAGTCCGCAATCTCAAATCTCCGATCTGTGATTCCATTTCCCACCCCGGGTTGCCGGAAACCGCAGAGGGATGTTATTCTGGCAGTCCTTTACCGGTCCGGAAACCATGTGGATCCATCTCGTGGCGACCGGAGCCTTGTAGCCAATTCGAGGAAAAGGAGACGCGGACGATGCCCTCTGAAGCCGTTGACTCAACGTCATTGAATGCTTCACCCAAGCGTGCCGCCACCTTCTTTCGCCACCCATTTATTGCTGTTCTGCTTGGCATCGTCCTTCCGCTCGTTTGTCTCGCACTTGATCCGATAGTGTTTAAAGCGGGTTTCGGCGCACCGATGATGCCCACACTCAGAATCGCTGCGTATGCTCTCATCTCTCTTTCGATGGCGAGTCTGGCCGCATGGTTGTCGCTGCGTCGCCTGCCGTCGCTCTTCTGCGGATTCCTGGGCGCCGGCTGCGTATTCGCATCCGGGCTGGGAATCATTCTGCTGCCGATGACCTTCATGGGGCTCCTGGCCTTCATCGGCATTCTCGGTTTTTCGCCGTTCCTGACTGCAGCAATTTATTGGCACTGCGCAAGACAAGCCCGCGAAACAGCCGGGGCCCGTTTCAAACCGCTTGTCGCCGTATTGGCGTTCTTCCTGCTCTTTTCGGTCCCTGTAGGAGTTCAGGCGTATATCGCCCACCTGACGGATCGGTCAATTGCGCTCCTGGCAAGCGACCGCGACGAATCGGTGGAAGAGGGCATCCAGCGGCTCGAATGGCTTGGTCCGCTTTTCGATCCCGATACGCTCGTCTGGCGGTACAGTGAAGCCAAGTCTCAACCGGATCGAGAGCGAGTCGCCAAAGCGTATAAGACACTGACTGGCGGCGACATCGAAGACCGCCTTGCATGGTTGCTCGATTGACCAGTTACAGGGATCTCGTGCCGGATGACATGGACGTCACGCCCATGAGAGGGTAGAATCCAACCGGCATCATCGAGACATTGAATCGACGGGATGGCCAAACCCGGCCCGAGGCCCTTACCATGACCATCACAAACAAACAGTCCGGCACGAACGTCCACGAGGTGGCTGACGGGATTTATCGGATCAACACGCCGATCGTGATCCCCGGCGCGGGCGGCTTCTCGTTCAATCAATACCTCATCGCCGACGACGAACCGCTGCTCTTCCACACCGGCCCGCGAAAGATGTTCCCGCTGGTGCGCGAAGCCGTAGCCGCCGTTCTGCCCGTCGACCGCCTGCGTCACATCGCCTTCTCGCACGTCGAAGCGGACGAGTGCGGCTCGCTCAACGACTGGCTGGCTGTCGCTCCGGGCTCGACGCCGCTGTGCAGCCGGGTGGCTGCCCTGGTCTCGATCGCGGACCTGGCCGACCGCCCGCCCCGCGCGATTGCCGACGGCGAACGGCTATCCCTGGGCAGGCACGTCGTGCGCTGGCTGGACGCGCCGCATCTGCCGCACGGATGGGATTGCGGCTTCCTGACGGAAGAAACAACCTCGACGCTGCTGTGCGGCGACCTGCTTACCCAAGGGGGTGCCGACCTCCCGCCAGTCACGCGGTCGGACATCCTCGCGACGAGCGAAGCCTTCCGCCGCGAGATGGACTATTTCTCGCACACGAAGCAGGCCGAGGCCCTGCTCGAAAAGCTGGCCTCCACCCATCCCACCACCCTGGCCTGCATGCACGGCAGCGCCTGGCAAGGCCAAGGCGCCCAACTCCTGCGCGCTCTGGCTGAGGCCCTTGCCCGGCCCTGAGGCGAACCGCCTTAGAGTATTAAAGAAGCTACTGGAGAAAGGGACGGTCCCCATTTTGCAGCAGGCTTGGGACGTACCGGGGCCAAATCATACCTGAACCCCGCCTCTGTCCCGGCGAAACGGGGACAGTCCCCGGGCTTCCCCCACCCCCTGTTAGAGTTCCGATTCCGGCCTGCCCACCGGGGCGAGCGGTCCGAGGAGGTCTTCGACGGTCGGCTCTTCCCACTTGAACTGGGCGTTGACCGCCTTCTTTTCCGACAGGCGATAGAGCACGTCGAGGATCACCGCGTACTCCAGATCGAGGCCCTCGATCCTCCCCTCCGAATTGCGGGTCATCCGCTGACCGAGGAAGCGAATCAGTGCCGAGAGGTTCAGGGGCGCCTTGAGCGGCCCGACCAGGGTCTTTCCGGAGCGGTCCTTGCGCACGACGGTGACCACCGGATCGCCCTCCTGAGCCGACAGCATGACCGGAGCGCCCGGGTCGGCCAGCAGCAGCGGCGGCCTGCACATCATGCGGTCGCCGCCGAGCAGCGCGATCCGACGGACCTGCGTTCGCCTCGCGTAGATCAGCGGCTCGCCTTCGCACTGCACCAGCTCGAGGACGAAATTCATCGGGTCCTTGCCGACCGTCACCTGAAGGACCGTGTCCGGGGCAATCCGCCGAACCGACTCATACGCCAGGATGCGGATTTGCGGATCGGTGTCAGCCAGCAAGGCGTACAGGGCGGTTGTCGCCCGCTGGCGAGGCTTCGCATCACCCAGTTCGACGATCGCGTCCCGTCGCATCGGGCTGCGTTCGTCCTTGGCGTGCCGCAGAATCACCTCGATCGCCAGCGGATCGCCGAGTCGCATGCCCGTGCGCGCGGCATGGTAATTCACCGGCTTGCGCGGATGCGTATACAGCGGCTGAATGATCGGCAGCACGGACGCCCCGATCCCTTCAAGGGCCAGCCCCACCTGATGAAGCGGCGCCTCGGGCCGGGCCAATTCGCCGGCCAGTTCCTTCGCCCGCGTCTCCATCGCCAGCGTCGACGTGGTCAGCGGGAGAGCCAGTACGGTTTCGAGAAACTTGCCCTCTCTTTCCCGGTAGTCGGCCGGCACCTTCAACGTGATGTTCGTCGGAGTGACGGCGGTCGCACGGTCCTTCTCCTCCGGAAAACGCCGGTTGATCGCATCCTGAACCTGCCGCACCGTCGAGTACGATTCGATCGTACTGATGAGAAGCAGTTCCCGCTCTTCCAGGTTCGATCCCCCGCCGATGACCCGGCCTTCACGCAGATTGACCGTCGTCCCGCCGCCGGTCGCGAACGGATTCATGAACACCGGGCCCTGGGCCCTGGCCAACAGCTTGCCCGACATGCTGCCCGCGGGCCCCTCGTCCCGGTAGACGCGCAAGTCGCACGGCAGCAGGAAGCCGCCGGCCAGCGATTTCGTGTCCGGGTCCATCGCGCTCACAAACAGGTCGAAACTGCGCTGTTTGGCTGCCCCCGGCGGGATCTCACCCGTCACCACCACGACCGCGGTGTCCAGACTGTCGATCACGTCTTCGGCCGGCGGCAGGTCCTTGTCAATCTCCGGATGCGCCGAGCGGTATCGCCGAATCTCCTTGGCCAACTGGTCGCGGATGCTCGGCGGACAGTTCC
>JAPKGY010000263.1 GCA_026647385.1 Phycisphaerae bacterium
ACAGGAACCCACCATCGAGATCAAGCTCAACGTCAACGGCAACATTCTCTATATCGACATTTCCGACGGCACCACGGTGTTCGACACGCCGGAATCGCCCCCTGGGCGAGGCCCACGGAGATGGCCCCGACGGAGATGCGGCCCCCGTCGAGGGTCAGCATGAACTTCTTGAAGCCCGCGCCCCGGCTCTCCGGGCCGCCCAGCAGGTTCCCCGCGGGCAGGCGCATGTCCTCGAAGTGCAGCACCCGCGTGTCGCTCGAGCGCATCCCGAGCTTGACCTCCTTCGCGCCGTACTTGAGCCCCGGGGTCCCCTTCTCGACGACGAAGGCGCTGATCTCCTTCTTCCCGCCGGGGGCGGTCCCGGTGACGGCCGTGAAGACGATGGTGGAGGCGTGGGTGCCGTTGGTGCAGTAGAACTTCGTCCCGTTGACGAGCCAGCCGTCCCCGTCCTGCACGGCGGTGGTCCGCGTGCCCTGGGCGTCCGAGCCCGCGTCGGGCTCGGTCAGGGCGAAGGCCGCGATCCCCTTCCCCGACGCGAGCCGGGGCACCCAGCGGCGCCTCTGCTCCTCCGTCCCGAAGGCGTAGATCGGGTAGGTGCCGAGGGAGGTGTGGGCGGCGAGGCCGAGGGCGAGGGAGCCGTCCACGCGCGCCAGCTCCTCCACGGCGATGACGCCGAACTGGTGCAGCGGGTCGTTCGGGTCGGGATGCGCGGTGTTGAAGAGGAGGGTGCGGTCGGCTTTCTTGGGGTCGAAGATGCCATGTTCGTCGAGGCCTGTACGGTAGTATCGGGCGAAGTCGTTGGTCGGGAAGAGGGCTTTGCAGTGCGGACAGCGGGTTTTCCACGGCTGCTTGAGCGCGTCCATTTCCCAGTTGTACATGGGGACGCTTTTCTCGCAGGCGGGGCAATGGCCGTTGGACCAGACCATCCAGGAGCGAGTGATGGTCGGGCCGAACACCAGGGACCAGAGTTCGTCGTCGGACAGGTTGGCCCAGGAGCTGGTGGTGGTGACGACGTGGTCGCGGACGGTTTTGCCCCAGGGCAGGGTGGCGGCGTTGTGCCGGGCGGCTTCCACCACGGCGGGCGGGAACAGGACGCCGGCCTGGGCGCGGGAGGGCTGGGTTGCGCGGGCGGGCTCGGTTTCGGCGCAAAGCGAGCAGGCCATCAGGACGGTCAGGACGAGAGCGGGACGAATCGCCATGGCGACACCTCCGGTCGGCGTTGGGCGTTTGGTCGAGAGGAGGGAGTTTAACGGTTGGAGGGGAGGCGGTCGAGGGCGGGAATTGAGAAAGGGGAATTGGGAACGGGGGCGGCGAGGGGCGGGACAAGAATGTGCGGGGATGACGAACAGGAAGGCGCTGAAGGGTGCGAAGGGTGTGAAAGATGCGGAAGATGTGACGGGTATGAAAGATGTGGAAGGTGTGATGGGTGTGAAAGCTGCGAAGGGCGTCGAGGGCAGGGGCCCGAGAACTCCGGGCGCGAAGGGGGGGGCAGGTCATGCGGGTGAGATGCGTTCGAGGGCGAGCATGAGGGCGTGGGTGCCTTTTTGGCCCTGGCCCTGGGCTTGGGCAGCCACGTAGAGCTGGTGGACGAGGGCCAGGCCGGGCAGTGCGATGTTCATTCGCCGGGCTTCGTCGAGGGCGATGCCCATGTCCTTGACGAAGTGGTCGATGAAGAAGCCGGGGTCGAAGTTGCGGTCGATGATGCGCGGGGCGAGGTTGTCCAGGGTCCAGCAGCCGGCGGCGCCCGAGCGAATTGACTGCAGCAGGCTTTCGAGGTCGAGTCCGGCGCGGTAGGCGTAGAGAAGGCTCTCGCAGACGCCGATCATGGTCCCGGCAATGACAATCTGATTGCACATCTTGGCGTGTTGACCCGCGCCGGCGGGGCCTTGATAGACGATGTTGCGGCCCATGAGTTTGAGCAGCGGGAGGACGGCGGTGAAGGCGTCGCCGTCGCCGCCGACCATGATCGAGAGGGTGGCCTGGCGGGCGCCGACGTCGCCGCCGGAGACGGGCGCGTCGAGAGTCCGGCAGCCGCGGTCGCGGGCGGCGTTGTAGAGGGTCATCGCCAGGTTCGGCCGGGTCGTGGTCATGTCGACGCAGAGGCTGCCCGGCTTGGCGCCGGCGAGCAGCCCGGCGGGGCCGAGGTAAACCTCGTGGACGTCGGTCGGGAAGCCGACCATGGTAAAAACCACCTGAGATTGCTCAGCCACCTCGCGCGGGGAGTCGGCCCATTGGGCGCCGATCTGCAGCAGGGCTTCGGCTTTGGCTTTCGTGCGCGTGTGCACGGTAACGCGGTAGCCGCCGGCCAGCAGATGGGCGCACATCGGCTGACCCATGACGCCGGTTCCGATCCAGCCGATGGGGGTCGAGGGGGTGACCGTAAGCATGGCGGACGCCTCCGGATGAAACCGTCGCTTTGCTCAAAGAATCCTGTTTACTGCCGATCGGGGCTTTGAGCAAGAGGGGGAAACGTCAAAAAGTCAAAACGTCAGAATCGAAGTCGAAGATCCGACGGGGCGGAATTCGTCCTGGTCGTCGTGTGCGGCCGCGGCGAACGCCGGAATCGCAGGTCGCCGTGGCGAACGCCGGAACGTTGGCGAAATGGATTGGCTTGGGCGTGCGAAGAGGATCGTCGGGAGGTTCGGTTGGGGTTGCGGACCACAAAAAGGCGGTCCGCCTTGGGTCTATGCTTTCGCGGCGCGGAGAACTTCTTCAGGGGTGGTGACGCCGGCGCGGACTTTTTCCCAGCCGTCCTCGCGGAGGAGCCTGAGCCCTTGGGTCATTGCAAGCTGCTGGATTTTCCAGGCGGACGCCCGCTGGACGACGAGTTCGCGGACTTCGTCGGTCATCATGAGCAACTCGAAGATGCCGACCCGGCCTTTGAAACCGATGTTGCGGCACTCGCGG
Organism: Phycisphaerae bacterium; assembly: GCA_026647385.1. Lineage (GTDB taxonomy): Bacteria > Planctomycetota > Phycisphaerae > UBA1845 > PWPN01 > JAPKGY01. The sequence continues at coordinate 2,908 of JAPKGY010000263.1, forward strand.
CATCCGCGGCCTCGATGAAGCTTTTGGCCGGGCTGGAGATTGAGGTCGGGCGGCAGCGCGGCGTAGTCCGGCGTGTACTCCTGCCTGCAATGCTTGCAGATCGTGCGGACGAGTCGCTGGGCGAGGATGCCTTCGACCGAGCTGGAGACGAGGAACGGCTCGACACCCATGTCGAGCAGACGGGTGTTGGCGCCGGCGGAATCGTTTGTGTGCAGGGTGCTGAAGACCAGGTGGCCTGTAAGCGATGCGTTGATCGCGACCTCGGCCGTCTCCTTGTCCCGGATTTCGCCGACCAGGATCACGTCCGGGTCGTGCCGCAGGAAGGATCGCAGGGTTCGTGAGAAGCTCAGGCCGATCTTTTCGCTGACCTGCACCTGGTTGATGCCGTCGAGGTAGTATTCGATCGGGTCCTCCACGGTGAGGATCTTGATCTCGTCGGAGACGATGGTGTGCAGGGCGGCGTACAGGGTCGTGGTCTTTCCGCTGCCGGTCGGGCCCGTGACCAGGATGATCCCGTGCGGGCGACTGATCAGGGTTTCGAACTGGGCGAGCATCTGGGGGCTCATGCCCAGTTGCGAAAGGGTCAGGTTGATGGACTGGCGGTCCAGGATACGCAGCACGATGCCTTCGCCGTAGCCGTAGGGGATGACGGAAACACGGAAGTCGATCTCCCGGCCATGGATGCGAGCCTTGAATCCGCCGTCCTGGGGGAGGCGTTTTTCGGCGATGTTCAGGTTGCTCATGATCTTGATGCGGCTGATGATGGCGGCCTGAAATCGCTGGAACTGGGCCTGGACGGGCATCTGCTGGAGCACGCCGTCGATGCGATAGCGCAGGCGGAGGTCGTGCTCGTACGGCTCGATGTGAATGTCGCTCGCTTTGTCGCGGATGGCTTCCGCCAGGATCTCGTTTACCAGTTTGACGACGGTGGCCTCCTGGGCCATCTCGATCAGGTCGCCGTTCTCGTCGACGGAGTCGCTGAGCAGCTCGATCTCGTCCTCGCCCTGTTCCTGCTGCTGCTCCTCGATCATCTCGTCGATGGTGGACCCGCCGACGCCGAAATGCTGGCGGATGAGCCGCTGGATTTCGGCTTCGCTGGCGAGCACGGGGAGAACTTTCAGTCCGGTCAGGAGCCGCAACTCGTCGAGGGCGTTGATGTCGAACGGGTCGGCCGTCGCGACGCGGAGCGTGTCGTCGGTTTTCTCGATGGGGACGAGCTGGCGTTTGTGGATGAGACGGGTGGGCACAAGCTTGAGCAGTTCGGGGTCGATCTGGACTTCCGACAGATCGACCATCGGAATGCTCATCTGCTGACTCATCACCCGGAGGGCTTCGACCTCGTCGATGAAGCCCATGCGGACGAGGATGCGGTCGAGGCGGTCGTGGGGCCCGCGTCGGGCGGCCTTGGCCACCTCGAGCTGATCCGCGGTGATCTTGCCCTTTTCGAGCAGTATTTCGGCGATACTCACGGCTCGATACCTGACCTCTCAGACGACGATTGCCTCCGGCCTTGACGATTGCCTCGACCCTTGCTGCGGCGGTCCGGCTGGCGGACCGCCTGCGGGCGCACCGCCCCTGTCGGCACTCCGTGATACTTATACCCGTCGGCCGACGCGGGGATGCAGGGAGTGGCTTCGCCGCCGATAAGTTTTGGATGTTGTTGTGTAACCCTTTTTAGGTCATGATGTTGTGGTAGTTGGCGAACGGCGGGTTTCAGCCCGATCCGTGGTTTTCGGACGGGCGGATTGTGTGGATGAGCGGTTATGAGCGAGTGCTGTCCGGTTTGCGGCGGTGAGTTGCGGTTTGTGATCCGGCGTCGCGACCGGTACGCGTACTATCGATGTGGGCGTTGCACGCATGTGACGGCGCTGCCCCGGCCGACCGAGGCGGAGGTCAAGGCGTTTTATGACGGGTTTCTGTTCGGCAGGCCTTCGGATCGGCAATTCGAGCGGCGGCAGCGGCAGGTAAACGAGGACGTACGGCGGGTTCTGGCGGATTTGCGGGAACGGGCCGGGCTCGTGACGCGGGGGCGGCTGCTGGACTGGGGCGGAGGGACGGGGTTCTACGCGAATGCGCTGGCGGCCAACGGCTTCGACGTGACGTTGATGGACCTCGACGCGCAGTCGACGGCCTACGCGGCGGAGATGTTCCCGGGGCGGTTCCGGATCGTGACCGGGGACCCCGCAGACTGTGCCAGCGAAGAGAAGTACGACGTGATCCATTGTTGCCACGTGGTCGAACATTACGTGGACCTGGACCGGTTCATGGCCCGGTTCCGGGATTTGCTGGTTCCTGGAGGTGTAGCGATTGTGACGACGCCGAACCAGCAGTGCAAGGAGTTTTTGTTTCGGCTGGATTGGCTGCTGAGGTATCTGCGGATGGCGGGGTGCGCCCTGCCGGCGGCGCTGTACACGTTCTTGCGCCGGCCTTGGATCTGTTGCGATCCGCCGCGGCACATGCACGCGTTCAATCGCGGGAGCCTGCGGTGTTTGTTCGAACGCCACGGGTTCGAGGTCATCGCATGCTTCAGCGAGTCGGCGATGACGCAGTACTACGCTTCGGGACGGTATAGGCCGGACTGGCAGATCCGGCGGCCTTTGAGTTTGCTGAGGTTGCCCATGGAGGTGTACGCGCTGGCGGGATTGACGTTGGTGCGGGCGTTGGATCGGAACCGGTTGACATAGATGTACCACGAGCAACCGCCGGTGCAG
>JAPKGY010000264.1 GCA_026647385.1 Phycisphaerae bacterium
GCGAACAAGTGCCCAAGCCGCTTTGGATGACTGCCAGTCGTGTTGTGCAAATCTCGATCGATCTGTGCCGTTTGGCCGAATGGAACCCCAAGGTTGTCCGCCTTGGGCTGGCGGCTACCTTCATTCGGTTCGGGCTAATCACCCGTCTTGCCAGGGGATCACTGCTCGGAAGAAGGATTCCCGGCCCACGGTGAGGGCCGGGTTTGCGGACACACCTAAGAAACCGCACATTCATGAGGTCAGATGACATGATTCTCAAAACACCCGGTTTGATCATCGGGCTGTGCCTGTGCATGGCCTGCGGCGCTTGTCGGTCCACGAGTACTTCGTCGGAATCCGTGATCGAGCGAGATCCTCGGCCTTTCGGGCACGCCGTGTTTACCGTGGCGGAGAGCAAGCGGCTGATCGCCAAGGGTGTGGCGCGGATGCCGATGGTGCGGAAGGCGTTGCGGGACGGGATGGTGATCGTGTGCCGGGGCACGACGAACACCTACGTGGCTGAGGAATTGCTGGGGCGCAAGATCGAGCACGGGGCTTTCGTGCTCGGGCGGATTACGCCGGCCAATCGAAAGGACGCGATGCCGGTCAGCGAGGCGATGCCCGAGGTTGTGTTGGTCAAAGGAGAGCATCGGCCGGACCTGGAGATGGACGAGGCGCTGCAGCGGCTCGCACCGGGCGACGTGGTCATCAAGGGCGGCAACGCCCTGGATTATGCCCGCAAGCAGGTCGGGGTCTGGACGGGGAGTCCGACCGGGGGTACGACGGGCAAGATTCTGGGGCCGATCAAGGAGCGCAAGGCTCACCTGGTGATTCCGATCGGGCTGGAGAAACTCGTGGCGGGCCGACTCGCGGAGCACATCGAGGACGTCAACGAGCACGCGGGCGAGGGGACCGACCTGCCGCGCATGCGCCTGCTGGCGGGGGAGATCGTCACGGAGATCGAGGCCCTGCGGATTCTCGCGCACGTGGAGGCGTTCCAGGCGTCCGGGGGCGGAGTAGCGGGCGCGGAAGGGGCGGTCTGGATGGTATGGGAAGGCCGCCAGGAGGACGTCGATCAGGCCAACGCCATCGCGAAAGAGGTCCAGGGCGAGCCTGCGTTTGTTCCTCACACGAACTGACGGATGGCGTTACAACGAGCGCCGAGCCCGCGGCGCACTGAACTGGTAGCGCGGCGACGGACGCGATCGGTCGGAGTGCGCAGAAACTCACAGCCCCTTCAAGTGGACTTGCCCGCCGCGCTTGCCTGCCGGTCGCATGCGAGGTAGCCTTCCGGCATCGCCGACTGAAGTAAAGACGCAGGGGAAACCGTTGGCCACCTGTGCCGCGACATGCGAAGGCCGGCCCAGGTGCGTTGGAGGTATTGGACGATGGGCGGCTTGTTCGCGGCGGCATGCGAAGGCGACTGTGCGCAGGATCTCTTCTACGGAACCGACTATCACTCGCACCTCGGCACGAAGCGGGGTGGCCTGGCGGTGGCGAACGGCCGCGGCTACACGCGGTTCATCCACGACATCACCAATGCTCAGTTCCGATCGAAGTTCGAGCAGGACGTCCGGCAGTTGTCGGGCCGATGGGGCATCGGAGTCATCAGCGACTACGAGGATCAGCCGCTGATCATCGGAAGTCACCTCGGCGTGTACGCGATCGTGACCGTGGGCCTGGTGCATAACGCGCAGGAGCTGGCGGCCAAGGCGTTCGATCGGCGCCGAACCCATTTCTCCGAGATGAGCGGAAACGAAATCAACCCGACCGAGCTGGTCGCCACGCTGATCAACCAGGAAAGCTCCTTCGTCGACGGGATTCGTCACGTACAGGAGGCGGTACAGGGCTCGTGTTCCCTGCTTCTGCTCACCAACGAGGGGATCTACGTCGCTCGCGACCGGTACGGGCGAACGCCGCTGGTCGTCGGCAGGAAGGCGGGGGGGTATGCGGTGACTCTGGAGACGTGCGCCTTGCCCAACCTCGGATATGAGATTGAACGCTATCTGGGGCCGGGCGAAATCGTGCTCATGACCGAAAACGGCATCGAGCAGAAGCAGCCGCCGGGCGACAAGATGCAGATCTGCTCGTTCCTGTGGGTGTACTACGGATACCCGGCGTCGAGTTACGAGGGGATCAACGTCGAGGCGGTTCGTTACCGCTGCGGAGCCGCGCTGGCCCGCAACGACACGACGGAGGTGGACGTCGTGGCCGGCATCCCCGACTCCGGTACGAGCCATGCCCTGGGCTACTCGAACGAGGTGCGTGTGCCGCACCAGCGCCCGTTCGTGAAGTATACGCCGACCTGGCCGCGGAGCTTCATGCCCCAGGACCAGAAGACCCGGAACCTCGTCGCGGGTATGAAACTGATCCCGATCCGGGAGTTGATCGAGGGCAAGCGGCTGTTGTTCTGCGACGATTCGATCGTCCGCGGCACGCAGCTTCGGGAGACGATTCGATCGCTGTTTGCGTTCGGGGCCAAGGAAGTACACATGCGGCCGGCGTGTCCGCCGCTGGTCCACGGGTGCAAGTTCCTGAATTTCTCGCGGTCCAAATCGGAGCTCGATCTGGCCGGTCGCAAAGCCATCCAGGAACTGGGCGACGGCTCGCCGGATTTGGGCGAATACGCCGATTGCCGCAGCGCAAAGCACTGCGCCATGGTCGAACGAATCCGCCGGCACCTGAATCTCACCACGCTGAAGTACCAGAGGCTGGAAGACCTGGTCGCGGCCATCGGCCTGCCGAAAGAGAAGCTCTGCACGTATTGCTGGGACGGCGCCGAACTGACCTGACCGATGGAGTAAAGGGAGGTCGGGAGTGTTTGGCTCCATCACAGATCAGCGAATTGTTCCTCTTGGGTTGCGGACCCCCAAAAGGCGGTTCGCCCTGGGGGCACGTCGATCCGGTCGATGAGATCGATCCGCCGATACAACCCGGTTCAGGGTTTGGTTTGTGTGGTGGCGGGCCGCGTCTGGATCGCATACAGCGGGTGGACGGCCCGGGATGTCGGATCATCCTGGCCGAACCAGCGGGTGAGGCCGTCGGCTTCCGTGCGTTCGCGGATGGCTTTGCCGCGAACGGGATCGTTCACGGCGTCGAACGTTCCGGCCATCACGTGCAGCGGCGATCGGGGCAGCGGCGGAGACCAGCCGGTGAGCACGTTGAACTGCTGCTGCCGCACCGTGGCGTGGAAACGACCCCGCAGGACGCCGTTGCTCGGTGCGTGGATGACGGCCACTCCGGTAAACGAGATTCCGCGAAAATGCACGGGGCCGTGCGAGACCGACATGCGCAGCGCGTCCGCTCCGAGGCGGTAGAGCCTCTCGCTGCCGGCCGGCATGCCTTCGAGTACGAGCGACGTCTCCCAATCGTACTCGTACATACTGCCCAGCAGCGAAGGGACGTGCCAGCGCAGCGCGATATTCAGTCGCTCCTGCTCGTCGATCCAGTAATAGGCTTGGTCGGGCCGAATCGTGACCGCCGGCGGCTCGGTGGCGGGGAAGTCCTGCCGAAGAAGGGGCATCGTGTGGATGGTGGCGGATCCGGTGCAGCCGACGGACGCGTAGAGGCACGCAGTTGCGGTCACAAACGCGCCGATGATCGTACTGCGTGGGGTCACAATGACTCCGTCCGGATCGCCCCGATTAATGCGGCAACGGGAAGCGTCCGCACATTTCGAGCACCTGCGATCGCACGTTCGCGGCGGTCTGTTCGTGGCCGTGCGAGCTGATGACCTCGTGGATCCAGCCGGCCACCGTTTTGATCTCCGCCGGACCGAGGCCGCGGGTCGTCACCGCCGGGGTGCCGATGCGCAGTCCGGACGTCAGGGTCGGCTTGCGCTCGTCGAACGGGATCATGTTCTTATTGACGATGATGCCGGCCTGCTCGAGCCAGCCTTCCGCGTCCTTGCCGGTGATGTCCGGATGGACCTGCCGAAGATCGACCAGCATGAGGTGGTTGTCGGTTCCGCCGGAGACCAGGCGATACCCCAGGGCGATCAGGGCGTCGGCGAGGGTCTTGGCGTTCTCGACGATCCGCCGCTGGTAGACCTTGAATTCGGGTTTGAGGGCCTCGCCGAAGGCGGCCGCCTTGCCGGCGATGACGTGCATGAGCGGGCCGCCCTGAATGCCGGGGAAGATTCGCGAATCGAGGGCCTTGGCGTGTTCCGCCTTGCACATGATCATGCCCGCCCGCGGGCCGCGCAGCGTCTTGTGCGTCGTGGTCGTGACGAAATCGGCGTGCGGAATCGGCGACGGGTGCAGCCCGGCCACGATCAGCCCCGCGATGTGGGCGATGTCCGCCATGTGATACGCGCCGACCTCGCGGGCGATCTGCCCGAACGTCGCGAAGTCGATGGTGCGCGGGTAGGCCGACGCGCCGGTCACGAGGAGCTTCGGCTTGTGCTCGTGGGCCATCCGCCGGATGTCGTCCATGTCGATCGTTTCGGTTTGCCGGCTCACGCCGTAGTGGACGACGTTGTAGAACCTGCCGCTGAAGTTCGCCTTCAGGCCGTGCGACAGGTGTCCGCCGTGTGCGAGGTCCAGCGAGAGGATCGTATCGCCGGGCTCGAGGACCGCCATGTAGACCGCCATGTTTGCCTGGCTGCCGGAGTGCGGCTGGACGTTGACGTGATCGCAGCCGAAGAGCTGCTTGGCCCGTTCGCGGGCGAGGTCCTCGACCTGATCGACGAACGTGCATCCCCCGTAGTAGCGCTTGCTCGGGTAGCCCTCCGCGTACTTGTTGGTCAGGACCGATCCGACCGCCTCCAGGACCGCCCGGGAAACATGGTTCTCCGAGGCGATCATCTCGAGGCAGTTGGACTGCCGGTCCACCTCGGCGATCAGCATTTCGTAAAGCCGCGGGTCCTGGACCCGAACGGTCGCGTACAGGCCGGTATCATCAACGGTAGACGACGCCATATGTGCTCCTCATTTCCCTGAAAAGAGACATGTTATGGCGTCAGCGTGGAAAATCAAACCGATCATCGCCCGGGAGCGGTGGCGGGCGGGATCAGCACCGGGCCGAGGCTCGGGAGGTCTTCTTGGTCGACCTTGATTCGCGTCGGCCTGCTGGTTGCCTGGCCGTAGAACTGTCCGAGGGCGTATGCCAGGTAGGGCATCGCTTCCTTGAGGTCGGCTTGGTCGGTGGTTCGTTCGGCCTGACCTTCCCAGATCACCCGGCGGCCGGCCGGCTGGGAGGCGTCCGGCACCCACGCCACGATCCCCAGGGTGTGCGAGAAGCCGCGATGGTACATGTCGACCTCGGTGCCGATCACGTCATACGAGTGATAGGAGCGGACCACACGCCCGCCGCGACCGACCGCGTAACCGTGCGACCAGCCATACACCGGCCTGGAGGTCATGCCGGTCCCCAGATCGGTGATGCCGAACCCGATCGTGAACACGAGGTCGGCCTGCGCGGGGTCGGACACGCGCCCGGCCTCAGGTCTGACGCGGGCGAGGACCTGCTGCCAGAGGCGCGCGCCATCCTCGAAGACGAGCGACGCCTGCAGCTCCGCGTCGTCGGCGGTCACGACGTACCGCGGCCCGTCCAGCTTCCGCCAGGCGGACACGTCGCCCGACAGCCGCGTGTCCACGCTC
>JAPKGY010000265.1 GCA_026647385.1 Phycisphaerae bacterium
CATCGCCAACGATCGCATCCGGGCTGTCTCCGCCTGCGACTCGGCGAGCCGGCGGTTCATCTCCGCCAGCTCCTCGTTCAGCGCCTCCGCCAGGCGGCGGCTTTCGGCACCGTTCAGCCAGGAACCCGCCCAGTCCGCCAGGACCGCCAGGGCCAGTTTCTCCTCCTTGCGCGGCACCCCCGCCACTGCGACCGCCCCCATAACGCGACCCTGGCACAGGATCGGCTTCCAACCGGTCGGCGGCGATCCCATCATGGCCGCCAGCCGATCGCAAACCGCAGCCGAAAGCAATTCGGGGCCCTGCCAATCAGCCGACCGAGCCTCCGCCAGGGATGCGGCCTTCGGCCACGGCAGGACCTCCACGTGTACGTCCGCACCCTGCTTGCCCGCAGCCACTACGGCCACCTGCCGCGACGGCGAGAATCCAACAGAACCCGCCGGCTGATCGAGCAAGACCGTTCGAGCCGCCTCCGCGGCCGCCCGGCACACCGCCTCGTGCGACGGATCTTCGGTCAGCGCAGCTTTGAACGCCCGCAACGCCTCAAAGCACGACACGCCCAACTGCAGTTTCCGGTTGCTCTCGGAAAGGCTGGAATTGGCCTGGCTCAACTGGGCATTCGCCCGCGAGAGCGCTTCCTCGAACATCTCCCGCGACGAAACGGCACTCAGCCCGATCCACTCCGCCCGCTGCTCCAGCAGTTCGAACAGCCGTCCCGTCAGAACGTCCGCCTGCGAAGCCGGCAGCCCGGCCGCGGTCAGCACGTCCCCCGGGGTCGCCGCCAATCGATGATTGCCCGAGTATCCGATCCGCAGATAACGCACGATCTCATCCGCCAGCCGGACTATCCGCACGTGCTCCGGATAGTCGATCCTGCTCGGCAGCGCCTCCTCCGGCTGATGGTGCAACCACATGCATTCCTCGACCATGCCCGGCAGCTTCCAATGCAGCGCGAGCCGCCGCCCGGCGATCGTGTGATCGAGCCCGAAGACCTCCCGCTCCACGTCCGCCAGCGACAGCAGGCACATGTCCGCCTTCTGCGCAGCCCGGTCGTACGTCCGCGGAAAGCAGGCCGCCAGTACCACTTTGCCCAGGTCGTGAAGCAGCCCGCAGAGAAAACCCTCCTCCGGCTGAACCCGTCCCCCCCTCGCGTCCATTTCAGCCAGTAACTGCGCCGCACAGCCCACCGCCAGCGCGTGCTTCCACAGGCCCGCCCGGTCCACGCACTCCGCACCGTTCTCGACCCGGTGGGAGAACGTCTCGAAGATTTCGACCGATAACACCAGGTTTCGTACCGCCCCCAGACCCAGCAGCACAACCGCCCGCTCGACGGACTCGGTCTCCACGGCGCGGTCCGCACGCCGAACCAGCCCCAGCACCCGCGACGCCAGACTCGGGTCCGACTCGATCAGCCGGGCCAGGTCCCGCGCACACACCCGCTCGTCGAGCATCAGTTCGAGCATCTGCGTCGCCACCGGCGACAGCGTCGGCAGCGCGTCGATCTGCGACAGAATCAATTCGACCTGGGCCGAGTCAGCCGTCGTTGCTCTCGCTTTGTCTCCGGCGCCGGTCGACATGTCACATACTCGGAAAGACGCAGGACCATGGAAATGACGAATGTCGAATGTCGAATGTCGAGGATCCGTCCTGGTCGCCGTCGCGACCGTGGTGGAACGAATCAATGACGAATGGCGAATGACGAGGCAAAACGCCCGCGCGCACACAAACACAGCATAATTCGCCATTCAGATTTCGGATTTCTTTCGTCATTCGGATTTCGTCATTCGACATTGATGAAGCCCCCCGCCGGCACGACAAACCATGCCGTCACGGGCTTCACACCTGAACCAATTGCAGGATTCTCCCGATCAACTCGTCGATTTGGAAGGGTTTCCGCAGGAAATCGTCCGCGCCGGCTTCCTTCAGCATGGCGATCTCATCGGGGTCCGCCACGCCGCTGATGATGATGATCTTCACGTGCGAGAAGTTCAGATTGCTCCGGATCGTCCTGCACACGTGGTTTCCGTTGATGTCCGGCAGCTTGTAGTCCAGGATGATGACATCAGGCCCGAATTCCTGCGTCAGCATGCCCGCCTCGTACCCGCCCCGGGCCACCCGGACCTCGAACCGCCCGTCCCGCTCCAGGAGATCCGTGAGCATCTCCAGAATCGCCTCGTCGTCGTCCACCACCAGCACACGCTTCTTACCGGATTCCAGACTGTCCAGCGGAATGCCGTTCTCCTTCATGAACTCCAGCAACGACTCCCGCGGTATCCGTCGGAATTTCGAGCCCGGCACGCGAAACCCCTTCAGTTTTCCGCTATCGAAGCAGCGAATCACGGTCTGCTGGCTGACTTTACAGATGTCAGCCACCTCGCCTGTCGTGAACACGGTTTTCATCGCCATACCCCCGCTCTGACCCGCTCCATACGGAGCACTCCATCCGCTTCTGCCGAACACCCGGACCACGGTGCCAAGCTCTCCCGACTTCGCAGCGTCCGATATCCGGCCATATTGCCCAGCTTCTCCAGATCGCCCAGACTAAATTAACAACCAAACATACCTCGTGTCAACAGTTTTCCGACACACTTTCTTCGTGATTTTTTGGTCCGATCACACTAATACCTGAGGGCGGAACGTCTCCTCGGGGCCTGCGGTAACAGAAAAACTGGCGAGGGACTGCGGAAATCGAAGTCGGCGGTTATATCTCCGCCGGCTGAAACACCTTCGGGCTTAAGAAGGTGCCCTCTCCACGAGCCTGTGATGTTTCCGCCCACACGCATGCTGGCTGGACCGCCTGACTCGTTGACTTCCAGGCTGTACCCGTTCCCGGTGACTTTGCCAGGGATCGACGCATGCGTCATCAGCCCGATATGTACACCATTCCCGTTGTTTTCCTCTACCGTGGCAACGATGCAGAGTTGCCCGGTTCAGACCTCACCGACCCCCAAAGCTCTTTCCTCGACTGTTCTTGCGTTTTTTGTGCCTCTTGGCGGCCAATCATGATGCCATCCGCCCTCAGGGGTATTTTTTCGCCGCGAAGAGGCACAAAAAGCGCAAGCGTCAGAACCTGGCGGCCGTTTGTACCCTCGCAGCGGGGGAGGAACTCTGTCATCATGCTTCCGTCTCCGTTTTTCCGTTTTCGGCTTTCGCGTCACGGCGCATTCCACTCTGTCACGGCCAATTGCGCCAGGTCGGATCTTCGACTGCGATTTCGGTGTTCGCCACAGCGAATCTGCGATTTGGGCGTTTAATGCCCTACCGCCGCCGCAGCAGGTAGAGCGACAGGGTCGCGATGTCGGCCGGGCTGATGCCACTGATCCGGGCAGCTTGGCCCAGGCTTCGGGGCCTGACGCGGGTGAACTTTTCGCGGGCCTCGAAGCGGAGCCCGGCGATCAGGTTGTAGTCGAACGTCGGCGGGATCGCTCGGCTCTCGAGGTGACGATGGCGCTCGATCAGCCGCTGCTCGCGCTGGAGGTAGCCCGCGTACTTCAATCGGATCTCGACCGCTTGCACCACTTCCAACGGCCAATCGGCGATTTCGAGTTCTTCCCCACGCGCCAGTTCGCCCAGCGTGATCTCAGGCCGGCGGAGCCACTCGGTGAGGGCTTTTCCTTCGCGCCGTCGTGAAGCCAACTCCGCTTCCAGTGCATCGATCGCTTGACGCTTGGCTTCGAACCGCGACCAGCGATCGTCGTCCACCAGCCCCATCCGGCGTCCGAGGGGCGTCAGTCGCTGATCCGCGTTGTCGCTGCGCAAGTGCAGTCGATACTCCGCGCGCGAGGTGAACATCCGGTAGGGCTCGTCGGGCGGACGGGTCACGAGATCGTCGATCATCACCCCGATGTACGCCTCATCCCGGCCCAGCACCATCGGCTCGCGTCCGAGCACGTCGGCGGCGGCATTCGCACCCGCGACGAGCCCCTGGGCGGCGGCCTCCTCGTACCCGCTGGTCCCGTTGATCTGGCCCGCCAGGAACAGCCCCGCCACGCGCTTCGTCTCCAGCGTGGCGTCGATCTGATCCGTCGGGACCCAATCGTACTCGACCGCGTACCCGTACTGCCCGATCCGGGCGCGCTCCAGGCCCTCGATCGACCGCACCATGGCCTCCTGCACGTCCCGCGGCAACGACGTCGAAATCCCGTTGCAGTACAACACCGGACTGTCGTAGCCCTCGGGTTCCAGAAAGATCTGATGCGACGACCGATCGGCGAACCGCATCACCTTGTCCTCGATGGACGGGCAGTATCGCGGCCCGCGCGACTGGATCTGCCCCGAGTACATCGGCGCGCGGTCGAGGTTTTCGCGAATGACCTCGTGCGTCCGCCGGTTCGTGTGCGTGATCCAGCACTGGATCTGCGGCTGCGTGAGGCGCGCGCTGAGAAACGAGAACGGCAGCGGCGGATCATCCCCCGGCTGAGTCGCCAGCCGGTCGAGGTCCACCGAATCCCGCAACACCCGCGGCGGCGTGCCGGTCTTGAGCCGGGCGAGTTTCAACCCCAGTCGTTCGAGGCTGGCGCTGAGGCCGTCGGCGGACGACTCTCCGATCCGCCCGCCCGACGTCTGCTCCGGCCCGCAGTGCATCAGCCCGCGCAGAAACGTCCCGGTCGTCACCACCACCGCCCGGCACCGCAACTCGCGCCCGTCCGCCAACCGGACGCCGGTGACTCTCCCAGACCCGCCGGACAAAGAGCCGCGGGCTTCAGCGCTCGTTGTGTCATCCTTGAGAGCGGGATCGCACTCGTCGACCAGGATCTCCTCGACCATTCCCTCGAGGATCGACAGGTTGGGCACCCCGCGGAGCAGATCGAGAACGGCCGTCGCGTAGAGCCTGCGATCCGCCTGGGCCCGCGGGGCCCAGACCGCCGGCCCTTTGCTGCGATTGAGCAGCCGAAACTGAATCCCGCCGCGATCGGTCGCCAGAGCCATGAGCCCGCCGAGCGCGTCGATCTCGCGGACCATGTGCCCCTTGCCGATGCCCCCGATGGCGGGGTTGCAGGACATGCGCCCGATGGCCTCGATAGCGGCGGTCACCAGGGCGGTCGCACAGCCCATGCGTGCCGCCGTTGCCGCCGCCTCGGCCCCCGCGTGCCCCCCACCCACGACCACAACGTCAAAAACCGCGTCCATTCCGCTCAGATTCCTCCGGGAAGGTGACCGGTTCGGCGGTCCGGCGATGAACCGCCGAAACGGTCACGGGCCGGATCCCTCCCGACGCCCTTTCGCGAATACCAGATTGTAACAACCCGCCGCCCGGCGCATCAGTCAACGGGGGGTTCGTTGGCGGAAACCCGAAGTCGGGGCAAAGCCGGCTCTCCGGAACCCGGATTCACGATTCTCCCGCATCCGAGCCGGGTTCTGTGAACCCGGTGCCGAGTCCGGGTTCTGTGGACCCGGTGCCGAGTCCGGGTTCTGTGGACCCGATGCCGAGTCCGGGTTCTGTGAACCCGATGCCGAGTCCGGGTTCTGTGGACCCGGTATCGAGCCCGGGGTCTGTGAATCCGGTATCGAGTCCGGGGTCTGTGAATCCGTCCTTCACCCGGAACGGGCATATCCGGAGCCGAG
>JAPKGY010000266.1 GCA_026647385.1 Phycisphaerae bacterium
GGAGCTTGCCGGCCGACACGTCGACCAGAACGTGATATACGCGGAGGAAGAGATAGCCCAACCCGGCCCAGTGGACGTAGAAGTAGACCGGGAGCTTGACCGGCGGCAACCAGGGCGGTTGGGGGAAGAAGATGAACACGCTGAACGCGAGGGCGAGGATGACCTTGCCCACGCCCGCGCGGCGCCGCGTCCCACAAAACCGGACGATAACCAGCGAACCGAACGTCAGGCCGGCCAGCATCCCGGCATAGGCAGGTCCCAGCGTCAATAGCGCCAGGACGAGGCTGGTCATCCAGAGATACGCCGGTCGGTGTCGCGGGCGGATAAACCAGTAGATCGGCACGAACGGCAGGTAGCACAGCAGGCCCAGCGGCCCGCGGGGTACGTTGTAGCCTTCCACCATGAACCGGATGCAGCCTTCCGACCAGAGACCGAACTGTATGGCGGCTGCGAGTATCAAAAGCGGACTCCTCGGTATCGGGTCGATCGGCCCTGCGTCTCTCGGGCCGATCCCGGCGCGCCGGGAGGCATGCTTCCCGGATGAGTCAACCCAGGACGGCTTTTTCGGTCGTACCCATTGGACGCGGGGTGCATCCGAAGTCCGGTGGCAAGGCTCCTTGATCCGGGTGGCTCGTTCACCCGGGTCGCATGGGCTAACGTGTTCGCCCGTGTCTCGCTCGCGGATGCCACGGGCTAACAAGCGAGCTCCCCACGACGAATCGCCGCGGCGACCCCTGCCACCCGAACCCGCCGGCCCGTGCCACTCTTTTGTGGAGGCACCCTCGAACACCACCGCCGGGCAGGCCGGATTGCCCGGTCGCTAAACCCGGCTATAATCGCGATCGATGCTCGGAACGCAAGCCCGCGCCGATCGCCGACTTCGGCTGGTCGGTCACAGCGTGGGTGGCATGGGCAAGCGATGTCCTCCTTGACGGATGCCGCTTGCCCCTGGCGGCTGCAAGTGGGACACGGGCTGACGGGCCGACTGGTCACGGCAAGTCCTCGAGGCGCCCCATGCCGCCCGGCTGCGATGTTCCGATCCCAGTGTTTTGCCGACCGATGTGCGCGACAGGGAGGCCCGTGCTTATGAGTGATATCGTTTGCCTGCTGCCCGGAGACGGAATTGGACCGGAGGTGACCACGGCGGCCCGCGAGGTGATCGACGCCTCGGGCGCCGATATCGAGTGGGTGGTGCTGCCGGCCGGCGCCACCGCCCTGGAGTTCTGCGGCAGCATCCTGCCGGCCCGTACGATCGCCGCCATCGAGGGCCACGGGGTCGCCCTCAAGGGGCCGATCTCGACACCCGTCGGAAAGGGGCACGCGAGCGTCAACGTCCAGCTTCGCAAGAAGCTGAACCTCTTCGCGGCCGTCCGGCCGGTGCGGACCGTCGACGGCATCAAGACCCGCTTCGACAACGTCGACCTGATCATCATTCGCGAGAACACCGAGGGCCTCTACTCCGGCATCGAAAACGAAATCGTCGAGGGCGTCGTGCAGAGCCTCAAGATCGCCACGTCGAAGGCCTGCCGGCGGATCGCCCGGTTCGCGTTCGAGTACGCCGTCGCCCGCGGACGCAAAAAGGTAACCGTCTTCCACAAGGCGAACATCCTCAAGATGTCCGACGGCCTGTTTCTCAAGTGCGTCCGCAAGGAATACGAGCAATTCGCCGATCGCATCGCCTACGACGAGCTGATCATCGACAACGGCTGCATGCAGCTCGTCCGCGACCCCTCGAAGTTCGACGTGCTGCTGCTCGAGAACCTTTACGGCGACATCATCAGCGACCTGGCGGCCGGCCTGGTCGGCGGGCTGGGCGTCGTGCCCGGGGCGAACATGGGGCGGACCTGCGCGGTCTTCGAGGCCGTCCACGGCTCGGCTCCGGACATCGCCCGCAAGGGCATCGCCAATCCGCTCGCATGCATCATGAGCGGCGTGATGATGCTTAATTACATGGGCAAGACGGAGCAGGCCAAACGCATTCGCAATGCCTACGATAGCGTGCTCAGCGCAGGAAGACCGGAGGATCTCACGCCGGACATCGGCGGCAACGGGACCACGCAGTCGTTTACTCAGGCTATTATCAAGGCAATGAAGTGAGCCTTTCCACGGACACGCTGGTCGTCGGGACGCGCGGATCGCAACTGGCCCGCGCGCAAACCCAATGGGTCATCGAGCGGATCCGCGAGGCGAATCCCGGGCTCACCGTGCGCATGGAGATCATCCGCACCACCGGCGACGCGATCCAGAGCCAGCCTTTGCCCGAAATAGGAGGTAAAGGGCTGTTCACCGCCGAACTCGAACAGGCCCTGCTCGCCGGCTCGATCGACCTCGCCGTCCATTCCGCCAAGGACCTGCCCACGGACCTCAGCGAGGGGCTTGCCCTGCTCGCGTATCCGCCGCGCGAGGACCCGCGGGACGCATGGATCGCAGCCGACGGCCGACCGCTGATGGATCTGCCGCCGGGCAGCATCGTCGGCACCGGCAGCCTGCGCCGCCAGGCCCAGTTGCTGGCCCACAGACCCGATCTGCGATTCGTCGGGCTTCGCGGCAACATCGACACGCGTATTCGCAAGATCCGCGAAGGACAGGCCGCCGGCGCGGTGCTGGCGATGGCCGGCCTGAATCGGGCGGGCCTGGCATCCCACGTCACGCATGTCCTGGAACCGGATTTCTGCCTGGCGGCTCCAGGCCAGGGCGCGTTGGGCCTGGAAGGGCGGGCGAGCGACGAGCGCGTCCGGGCGCTCCTCGCGCCGCTCCACGACCCGAGGACCGCCCACGCGGTCGAGTGCGAGCGGGCGATTCTGGCGGCCCTCGACGCCGGCTGCCGCGCCCCGGTCGCCGTCCATGCCGTGGCCGACGAGACCGGCCTGCGCTGCGACGCGCTCGTGATCCACCCCTCCGGCAGGACCGCTCTCCGCGCCTCCGCCTCCCAAAACGGGGACGCAGCCGGGTTAGTCCCCGCCGTCGTGGACCGCATTGTGTGCGATCTTCGCGCCGCGGGCGCGGACGCGATCATCGCGGAGTGTCGGGCACAGTGATCCTTTGGATGCTTTTAAGAGTCACAAGTAACCTGTGGGGGCTTTGATCGGAAGCGCTCCCCTTCGGGTCGCGGCTAAACGGGGGAGCGATGCGCTCGGCGAGCGCACGCCGCGTCAGGGAGCGGTACGTGCCGTATCCGGGATCACTACGCGCCGTATCCGGGATCACTACGCGCCGTATCCGGGGTCACTACGCGCCGTATCGGGGATCACTACGCGCCGTTTGTCGCGATGTTGCTCGGACGATTCTCCCGGCGATTCCGCATCAGTTCCCGCGAGGTCCCTGTTGCGTGTACTGGTCCACCTCGACGTCCGGCGGCTGGGCGTTGCGCATGAGGCGGTCGGAGATTGTGTCGGTCTTGTCGACCTCGACGGCCCGCATGAAGTAGCGGTAGGCAGCCGTCCGCTGGCCGGTGTAGTAGTGCAGGTAACCCAGCAGGAACAGCCGGTCGGTATCGCGGGGCGACAGATCGAGCGCTTTGCGCAAGGCCTCGATCTGCTGCTCGAACAGGGCCGGGTTGGCGTAGTCGCCGCGGATGTCGTAGGTCAGGTACGAGATGCGCGGCTGGAGCTCGAACGCCCGGCGGATGTATCGCGTCGAATCCCGGTATCGCCCGAGGGCGAACAGCGCGTGACCGGCGTAGATGCGGGCAATGGCGTCGCCCTGATCGGTTTCGGCCGCGAGTTGGAAGGTATCGGCCGCCTGTTGATACTGGCCCTGTTGGAAGTATTGAACGCCGCGATCGATCTGCACGCTGGCGTGCGACATCAACGCCTGCACGCGCGAGTCGGTCTCGGCGTCGAAGCGCCCATAGTCGTACCCCTGCATGAACCCGAACCGGTACGTGCCCCCGTCCTCGCCGTAACCCTCCACACCGTAGCGCGAGGGCGTGCCGTTGTAGTACCGGTAGTCCGCCCACTCGCGTTCCTTGCTGCTGATCTGCGTGCCGCGATGCGTCCAGGGTATGGGCTCGATGAGCAGGGTTGACGCCGGACGAACGTCGTGGGGGGGGTCCGCGTCCGCCGTCTCACCCGGGCGGGTCGTGGACGCGATCCCTTGCCTGTCGGCGCGGGCGTTGCGATCGATCGTAATCGCCGGCGGGCCGGCCGGCCTCGTCGAAGGCTTCTGGGCCGTCCGGGCACTGCCCGGCATCGGAGCCTGGGCGTTGCGCGGCACGACATAAAGCTGCGTCAGCGCGACCCGGACCGCGCCCAGCCGCGAGGTGGCTGCATCCGCCGGTTGCGACGCCGGCCCACCCGCCAGCATCGGTGCGGGTTGGCTCGTGGGACCATCAGCCAGAATGGCTGCCGGCAGGTTGGCTAGAACCATCGGCAGGGAAACCAACGTCAGAAGCGTCCGGTGGGATGGGCACATCGCTGACAACTCCCATACTGAGGCAGGAGAGTCCCGGCTGTCCGTATTATCGCATGCGCCACTCTCTTTGACAAGCGGAGAGCCCGCGGGTTGCGGCCAGGGGCTCCCGCAACCGATTATGGCGGCCAGGGGGTGTAACACTTCGGATGAGCCCATTTCAGGGCCCGAAGCAGCCTGGTCGCCGCGGCGACGAAGCGACGGGTCAGGCCTGCTACTGCGGGCCGCATCCGCTCAGACGAAGTCGGAAGCCACGGGCCGGCCCTGGGGTCCGGCGTGGCACGGGTCGCCGCGGCCAGCCGCCCAGGCGATTGAATACCACGCCTCCTTTACCGAGTTCTCGAACAACGCGCCGATGAGGCTGTCCAGCCGTTCGCGTGGATGATTCACCTGCGGTCGGCAGGCAGACCATCGGCCCTCTCCGCACCGCTCGGGTGAGTCCTCACCGGGGTCGCGTACGGGCTCGCGTCGAAAGGACGACTGAAGCGCTCTTCCCCGAGGAACATGACCAGCAGGGTCTTGAGCAGGATGCCGAGGTCCATCAGCGGCCCGACGTGGTCCACGTAGTAGACATCGTACTTGATCCGCTCATCCCACGGAACCAGCGGCGTGCTGTTGACCTGGGCGAGGCCCGTGCAGCCGGGGCGAACGTCCTGGCGGCGACGCTGAAAGTCGTTGTAGCTGCACACCTGCTCCATGATCGTGGGCCGCGGGCCGATCAGCGACATGTCCCCGCGAAGCACGTTGATGAGTTGCGGCAGTTCGTCGATCTTCGTGCGCCGGAGGAATCGGCCCACGGGCGTGATGTTCTTGTGTGACAGCGGCATCACTTCGTGAATGTCGTGAACGTGGTCCACCCGCATGGTGCGGAACTTGATCAGATCGAACGGTACGCAGCCGCGCCCGCCGCGTTTCTGGACGAAGAACACCGGTCCGGGTGAAGTCAATTTGATGGCGACGCCCGCCGCCAGCCCGATCGGCCAAAGCAGCAGGATCAGCGCCCCGCTGACCAGCACGTCGATCGTTCGTTTGACTGCCAGGTAGATCAACTCACCGCCTCGCCGCTTGCGCTTCCATCTCGAGAAGTTGCCGTTTCAACGCCACGCCTTGCTCGGCTGAGTACCCGCCCAGCGTTCCCTGGGACGTGATC
>JAPKGY010000267.1 GCA_026647385.1 Phycisphaerae bacterium
AAGATAATCGTCTAAAGTGTTGTACCGACTTCTCATTTCTGTGTTGTGGGGGTTAGCGGAGAATGTATCCGGGTGGCGGTTCAGACGCCACGGGGGAACGACGGGGTTGGATGGAGGGGGGAGTGGGACGGGTTGAGGAGCGTGCCCCTCCGGGTCGCGGCTGAACGGGGTGGGCGGTTCTCCGGAAGACGTATCGGATCATGCGGTTCACACGGGTTTATGGGATTTCGTGCGGTTGAGGCACGTTTGTCGCTCTCGCGAGCGCTTTCGTGGTCGATTATTGCCTTTCTTGAGGATGCACTTCGGGTATTCCGGTTTGGGCGGGCAGGATAGCACACCGGGTGAGCGGGGCTTATAATCCGCGCCGTACTGTGACGTCTTGACGAGGGTTTGCAGTGGGCGTCGGGCATGTCCATCGGCTGAGGGATCACGTGGCGACGGGCAGACAGGGGACTCTGGCTCGCTCGCCGCGCGCTCGAGGCCGGCGGCCGGCAATTGGGAGCGCCGCGGCCGGCTTGCTCTGTGCAGCCGGCGTCTGGGCGGCGATGTTAACCGGCTGTGCCTCCCCAAAAACGCCCTATCCCGAGTCGTTCAATTCATTTCGAGCGGAGGAGCGTATTCTGGCTGCCCGTCGGGCCGCGGAGATCCAGGACCGACATGCCATTCCGCTACTGGTCGATCGGCTCGAGGACGATGACGCCGCGGTCCGGATGTTCTCGATCCTGGCGCTGGAGAAACTGACCGGGACACGGCTCGGTTACGAGTATCGGGACGGAGCCCCCGAGCGTACTCGCGCGGTCGAGCGCTGGCGGCGGTATGTCGCGGAAGAAGCGGCGACCCGGCCCGCGGCGGGCGAGCCGGTGGCGGCGGGAGGTGGCTGATGAGCGAGCCCGCCAGCGGAAAGGGTTTCCCGCAGGTCGTGCATATCACGAGCGAGACGTGCGAGTTGGCGCGCGTCCGTGAGGCCGTCCTGATCGCGGCTGGGCAGATCGGTTTTTCGGGCGCGGAAGCTTCGTCCATCGCCCTGGCGATTGATGAGGCGATAACCAACGTGATCCGACACGGTTACGACGGCTGCGGCGGGCAGCCGATCGAGATCGCGCTCGATCGGGTGGAGCGGGACGGAGTGGCCGCCCTGCAAGTGACGATCTGCGATTGCGGCCGGCAGGTCGACCCCGCCACGATCGTCGGGCGGGACCTGGGGGACGTTCGCCCGGGCGGCCTGGAGACACACATTATCCGCACGGTGATGGACGAGGTGGAGTACTCGATGGGCAAGCCCGCGGGCATGCGATTGCGCGTACTCAAGCGGCTCGGGTCGTGCCGCGGAACAAGCGATGGAAGCGAAGCACCCTGTTCGAAGGAGAACAGCTAGATGACAGACGCAAGCGCGGCCGTAAAGGACGTTCGCCGGCATGGTGACGCGACGGTGGTGACCCTGGCCGGCGAGGTCGATCTGCACCACACTCCCGACGTTCATCGAGCGCTCGTGAGTGCGTGCCAGGACAAACCCAGGACGCTGGTGGTGAACCTGGAATCGGTGACGTACCTGGATTCCTCGGGAATCGGGACGCTGGTCGAGGTGTTCCGGCGGGTGAACGGGTATGGCGGCAAGTTGGCGCTGTGCGGCCTGAACGACCGGGTTTACAGCGTGTTCGAAATCACGAAGCTGGACAAGTTCTTCAAGATCTTCGCGAATGAGGCGGAGGCGCTATCGGGATGAGTGAAGCCGCGCCCGAGACCGGTCCCGGCCGACTGACGGCGGGTATTATCGCCGTGGGGCATGCGACGCAGAACGCGTGCCGCGGGCTCGTCGAGCGCGTGCGGTACGTGGGCGGGATCGGGTATCTTCTCGCGGACACCGCGCGGTGGATCGGGCGCGGGTTTTACGATCGGCGAGCGCGCGTGTCGTTCTCGATCCTGGCCGCCCAGATGGTGCGGGTGGGCGTGCGCAGCATCCCCATCATCGTACTGGTGCAGACGTTTATCGGGATCATCCTGGCCTTGCAACTCGCGCCGACGATGCAGGACTACGGGTCGATCGAAAAGATCGCGGTGATCGTGGGTATCGCGATGTTCCGCGAACTGGGGCCGCTGCTGTCGGCCGTGGTGCTGAGCGGGTTCGCCGGGGCGTCGATTGCGGCGGAACTGGGGGCGATGGTCGAGGCGGAAGAGATCAAGGCGCTGCGGGCGCACGCACTGAACCCGATCCGGTTCCTGGTGGTGCCGCGATGCGTCGCGACCGTGGTGATGCTGGTGGGCCTGGCGATCGTGGCGGACGTGGTCGGCGTGCTGGGCGGCCTGTTCACCGCGTGGGGCGTGCTGGACGTGCCGCCGCTGATCTATCTGGACCAGACCTATCTGGCGGTGGTGTACAAGGATATTTTCACCGGCCTGATCAAGGCGGGCGTCTTCGGACTGGAAATCGCGATGATCGGATGTTACGAAGGGCTCAACGTGCGCGGCGGCGCCGAGGGCGTCGGGCGGGCGACGACGGCCACCGTGGTCAAGTCGATCGTGGCCCTGATCGCCACCGACTGCGTGTTCACGACGGTGTTCTACCTCTTCAAGCTGTGAGGGCAACCCGGGATGGAGGAGCCGACTCGCGATTTTGTGATCTCGGTGCGGGACCTGGCCAAGATGTTCCCCGACCAGGAAGGATGCCCCGTGCGCGTGCTGGACGGGATCAACCTGGACGTGAAGCCGGGCGAAACCCTGGTGATCATGGGCGGCTCGGGCTGCGGCAAGAGCACGCTGTTGAATTGCCTGATCGGCGAACTGCACCCGGAGGTGGGACGGATTCTCTACCAGACGCGGACGATGCGCGAACCGGCGAACCTCCTGGAGATGGACGAGGAGGCGATGAACGATTTGCGGAAGCGATTCGGGATCCTGTTCCAGAGCGGGGCACTGTTCAACTCGATGACCGTGGCGGAGAACGTGGCCTTGCCGCTGCGGGAGCATTCGTACGTCGATCCGTCGATCATCGATATCGTCGTGACGCTGAAACTGGAACAGGTCCACATGAGGCCTCACCGCGACAAGATGCCCTCGCAGCTCTCCGGTGGACAGAAAAAGCGGGCCGGTCTGGCCCGGGCGACGGCGCTGGACCCGGAGATCCTGTTCTATGACGAGCCTTCGGCCGGGCTGGACCCGGTGACGTCGGCGGCGATCGACGATCTGATCATCGACCTGTCGAAGAAACTCCTGGTCACGAGTGTCGTAGTGACACATGAAATGGATTCCGCCTTTCGGATCGCCGACCGAATGGTGATGCTCGATCGGGGACGCGTACTGAGGATCGGGGAGCGGGCGGAGTTCGAGACCCTGCGCGACACGCCCCCGGAGCAGTTGGCGACGGACGAGGAAAGACTCATCCACCAGTTCCTCCGCGGCGACACGCACGGCCCGCTGACCGACGCCGAGGGCATGAGCGAGTATGAAAAGTGGATCGTGGCGGGGTAACGCGGCGGCGACGTGACCGCCGCGGAGCAGGAGAGCAGGTGAGCAGGAGGGAATGCGAGCATCGTGCAGGAGCCGGGCTCTTCATTCTGTCTTCCGCCGCCTTCTTCAGCGGGCTCCGCGAACTCGCCTCCGGCGCCATTTCGTCGCGGCGAATACGCGGAGGCGGCCCCCCGGGAGGAATCCGAGAATCGAGAGTCCGGACGCACCGAGGTGAGATATGCCAGCGGAACGTAACGCATTCAAGCTCGGCCTGACGATGATCGTGTTTTGCGCGCTGTTCGTGGGCATCCTGGTGTTCTTCGCGCCGCGCGGCGGCGGGGATGTGACATACCAGGTGCGATTTCCGCACCATGCGTTGACGACCGTGCTCAAGCCGGGCGGGCTGGTGCGATGCGGCGGCGATACCGTCGGCACCATCGACGCGCTCGAACTGCAGGAGATGAAAGATCCGTCGACGGGGACGACCGGACTGTTCAGCGTGGTGGCTTTCCGCGCCGATTCCAAGCTGGGCCTCCGCCGCGACTGCAGGATCACGCCCGTCGGACCGCTGCTGGGCGAGGGCGGACAACTCGTGATCCAGGACCGCGGGGACGGGGACCCCCTGCCGCCGGGCTCGCTGATCGAGGGGAATCCGGGGGCGGATCTGACCAACCTGATGCAGACGCTCGCGGACCAACTCAACGCGAAGGACCCGACCAGCCTCCTGGCCATGGTCCGGATGCAGCTCGACAGCGGCGACCCGAAGTCGATGCTGGGCAAGATCCTGCGATCGCTGGACGACATCAACGCGGTAACCGCGTCGCTGAGCCAACAGTTCGATCACCGGGAGAAGGAAACGCTGGTCGCCAAGCTGCACGGAATCATGGACAACATCAACGAAGCGACGAGCCTGCTGCGCGATCAGATGGATCAGACAAAGGACGCGGCGGCGATGGCGAAGATCAACCGGATGCTCGATACACTGCAGGGCGGATTGCGGACGGCCGTCACCCTGCTGAACGACAACCGCGAGCCTCTGAACGAAACCATCGCGTCCATTCGAAACACGAGCCGGATCCTGGAGAAGGACATCGCCGAGCGAATCGCGCAGCAACTGGATGTATCGAACCAGGCCAGCCTGATGGCGAAGGTACACGTCTCGATCGACCGGCTGGGGCGTTCGCTGGCGGATATGAACGCGATCACCGGGGCGGCCCGCGAGGTGGTCGTGCTCAACAAGGAGCAGCTCAGCGGGATGATCTCGAACTTCAAGGAGACGAGCGATCACCTGAAGGGAGCGGCCCTGGACATCCGGCGGAGCCCGTGGCGGCTGTTCTATCAGCCGACGATGGACGAGGTGGCCGAGGCAAACGTGTTCGACGCGGCGCGGGCTTTTTCCGAGGCCGCGACCCGGCTGAACGATGCGGCCGCCCGCGTGCAGGCGATCCAGGCGGCGAGCGGTCCGCAAGCCCCGCTGCCCGACGAACAACTGAACCGGATCCGGGACCAGATCGAACAGACGTTCAATGATTTCACGAAAGCCGAGGCGGCTTTATGGAAGGAACTCAAGATCAAGTAACCGAGAGAGGTCACATGACTGCGGAGTTCGCACCTCGAGGCACCGGATGGACATGGGCTGCGATCGTCACTCTGCTGGGCTGCGGGGCGGCGGCGTACGCGGCGGAAGAATCCACGGCCGGTTCGCCCGCCAGGAACGCCGGCCGGCCTAATGTGATCTTCATTCTGGCTGACGACTGGGGATGGGGCGACCTCGGCTGCCACGGTCACCACGACATCCGGACGCCCAATCTCGACCGGATGGCGAATCAGGGCATCCGGTTCTCGCAGTTCTACGTCTGCTCGGGCGTTTGTTCGCCCAGCCGCACGGCGTTCATGACCGGACGGTATCCGGCACGATTCGCGATTCACGGCCATTTCGCCACACCCGAACAGAACGAGAAACGCGGCATGCCGAACTGGCTGGACCCGAAGGAGATCACCGTCACACGGTTGATGCAGCAGGCAGGTTACGCGACGGCCCATTTCGGCAAGTGGCATCTGGGGTCCGGACCGGATGCGCCGTTGCCTTCGGAATACGGCCTGGACG
>JAPKGY010000268.1 GCA_026647385.1 Phycisphaerae bacterium
ATGCCCAAGCCGCCCTTGCCCGCCATCTCGACCGAGGACGAGGTGAGGCCGGCCGCGCCCATGTCCTGGATCGCGACGATCGCGTCGGTGGCCATCAGCTCGAGGCAGCTCCGCGGGTCAGCAGGTGACCTTCCGCCTCGGCGTACCGTTCGTCGATCGGCTGCGCGACTATCGACCCACGTTGGCCGTCCTCGGGCCGGGTTTCCCGCCGGTGACCCTGCCTTTCCAGATCCCGACTGACCTCGGCGGCCTGGTGCTGACGCCCGAAGGTTCCGAACCGGAGTTCTTCCACGAGCCGTTCACCGGCACCGACTCGTGGATCATCGGCGATCTCCAGGTGACGCTGCCGCGGACCGGCCCGTATTACGCCGTCGCGTCGACGCCGCCCGGCGAACTCGGGAAGTTCTGGGTCGCATGGGGCCAGGCTGAAGCCTTCACCCTGGTGGACATCCTCTCGCTGCCGCAAACCATCGAACGTGTCCGTACGTTCCACGAGGTCGAAGGCCCGACCTTCCCCTGCTTCCTCCCATTCGCCGCGGTCGCTCTGATCCTGGCCGCCGGCCTGCGATTGACGAGCCATCGACGCAGCGCGGCGGGATGAACGGGCGAGTCTGGATCCTGCTCGCCGACAAACGCCGGGTGCCGGGCATCAAGACCCGCATACCCGCGGGGCGTGTTGCCCTGACCCCGGCAACTCAGAAAGCGGAGAACATCCTTGCCGTACCGGCTGGCAGCGAAAAAGCCGGTTCGTCGACGACGTAACAGAGTTCGAGGCAACCGCGGTGAACAGAGACCAAATCGCCGCCGCCTTCCCTATTCAGCATTTCGGCGCCTGTGTCACGGGGCAGCCGAACGCGAAGCCGGATCGGTGTTTGATTACGGCGGGAGCAGGATATCGGTAGCCGCGACAGGTGCTTCCGTGCCCTGGTAGAGGTCGATCTGGCCGGCGCGGTAGATGTCGTCGCTGTCGATTCCGATCGTCGGGCGAGTGTACCATCCGCCATGGCCGTCGGCGTGAACGGCGTTCTGGCCGGCCCCCCGTTCGTGGAGCGGGGAATTGCTGGCGTCCGGCTGAACGATCACATGCACGCGCTCCGACACCTTCGGCATCAGGGGGCTACGATCGGCCATCAGCACCATGCCCGGCTGCAGGGCTTGGAGGCGAACTCCCTGCGGCGTGTTCATGAACAGGAAGCTGTAG
Organism: Phycisphaerae bacterium; assembly: GCA_026647385.1. GTDB lineage: Bacteria > Planctomycetota > Phycisphaerae > UBA1845 > PWPN01 > JAPKGY01. The sequence continues at coordinate 1,202 of JAPKGY010000268.1, forward strand.
GAGTTATTGTTTAACTGCGGGAAGTTCTCGAGAACGCGCAGCTCGCAAGGGCCCATCGGCCGGCCGTTCCGGTCCGCCGCGCAGATGAAGACCTGCATGTTCGGCACGTAACCGCGCCGCGCGAGCGTGAACACGTGCCGCGAGTTCGGGGCGGCCGGCACCGCCGGGTCGCTGGTCGGCAGCCACGAGCCGCCGGCGATGTGGTTCGCGTAGGGCAGATAGCCGCCGTGGGCCTCCGCGTACAGCATCGAGGCATTCGAGATCGTCCGCAGATTCGTCAGGCAGCGCGAACGACGCGACGCGTGCTGGGCTTTGCTGAAACCCGGGACCGCAACCGAGAAAAAGAGCACCACGCATGCGGCGACCGCCACCAAGTCGCGCCAGGCGAAGGAAAACCCCCGCGATCGCAGTTCCTGCCCGGAGGCCAGGGCCGCCTCGGGCATCGGGATCACCCGATCCCTGCCCTCGATCCGGGCCATCACGCGGCCGGCGAGTCCGGCCGGCGTATCGACCGTGTCCGCATCCAGCAGATGCAGTAGCTCGCGCAGCCCCCGGCTCTTGTCAGCCAGATCCGGTGAGGAAGCGATGGCCTGCTCGACCTCAGCCGCCTGCTCGGCATCCAGCCTGCCCAAATGCAGGTCGAGCAGCAGATCATCCCATGATTTCGATCCGTCCATCATCTCGTCAGCCATGCTCCTTGACCGCCAGCCGATACGTCCTGCCGAACGTCTCGATGGCGGTGTGCAACCGACTCTTTACCGTGCCCAACGGCACGCCCAAAATGTCCGCGATCTCCTTGTACGGGAAACCGTGGAAGTAGCTCAGGATCAAGACCTCCCGCAGCCGGTCCGGCATCGCGGCCAGGACCCTGTGCACGGCCTCACGCTGCTCCTGGCGACTGACCTCGGCGATCGGCGTCAGCTCCTCGTCGGTCAGGAAGTCCAGAAACGTCTGTCCTTCACCGATCTCGCTGGGCACGGTCGCGTCCAGGGGCATCTCCGGCCGACGCCGGCGGCTCCGCAGAAGGTCCCGGGCCTTGTTCGCGGCGATCGTGAACAGCCACGGTTTCAGTCGCCGCGTCGGGTCGAACCGGCTGGCCGACTGGTGTACCTGCAGGAACACCTCCTGGACCAGATCGTCGGCCGCGGCGGCGTTCCCCGTGAAGCGCGCCAGGAAGTGGAACAATTCATCGCTGTGTCGGCGGACCAACTCGGCGAATCGGCCGGGTTCACCCGCGACATGTTCAGCCAACAATTGCTCGTCCGTAGGCACGCTCAACAGGTGTTTCCGCCGCTAGTACTACGATCCCGCCTCACCCCGGTTCGCCGCCAGTCCACATCTTGCCCCCCTACCTGCCCAATCATAAAACGGACAAGCCCGATAACCCATCCCCCGGTGGAGGCATTCCTGACAAGGTTTCGGCAGTACGGCGGCTACGGCTCCAGCGATCAACTGGGGAAACGGTCGCCAGCGGGTCGCAAAGGGATAGTTCTTGACACAGCCTGGATCGTAACCTTAGGCTGGAGCGAGAGTTGGTTCGCCGTTCCTCCAATCGAGGGGGCAATGGGAAAGCAGCATCCTCGATCGATGTGAGCACCGCTCGGCGCGGCCGTCGGCGCGTTTTTGGGCAAAAGCCCCGCGCGGATTAACGACCGGCCGACCAACGGGCCATGATGGGCAAACCAGGGCGGACCGGCTTAGGGACTTCGGTTTCTAACAGCGAGGTTGACCATGTCCATCCGAGACCAGGCCCTGCCGCAGGAGACCTTATCTTCGCTGGTCGAGGCCACTGCGGCGATCAACAGCACGCTCGACCTGGAGGCGACTCTGCAGGCGGTCGCCAAGGCGGCGGCCTCGGTGATGCGGGCTGAGGCCAGTTCCGTGCTGCTGCTGGACCCCCAACGACGCAAGTTGATCTTCATGGCTGCCACCGGCGAGTCGGGACAGCAACTGCTCGGCGAGGCGTTCGACTCAGAGCTGGGCATCGCCGGCAAAGTCGCGCGGACCGGTAAACCCCTGCTCGTCTCCGACGTCCGGGAGGATGCATCCTTCTTCAAGGGCATCGACGACAAGTCGAGCTTCGTGACCCGAGGCCTGGTGGCGGCGCCGATGGTCCGGAAGGGCCAAGTGGTCGGCGTGGTCGAGGTGCTCAACCGGATCGGCGGCGACTTCACCGGGGAAGACCCCGAACTCCTGCAGCTTTTCGCGAATCTGGCGGCCAGCGCGACGATTAACGCCCAGGCCCACGAACGGCTGAAGTTGGAGAATCGCGGACTGCGAGCGGGGTTGGACGGCGGGCTCAACATCATCGGGCAGTCCGCCGCCCTGCGGCAGGTGCTGGAACTCTGCGCCCGGGTGGCGGGGAGCAACGCCACCGTGCTGATCCTCGGCGAAACGGGCACGGGCAAGGAGATGCTCAGCCGGCACATCCACGCGAACTCGCAGCGCCGGGACCGGCCGTTCATCGCGATCAACTGCGCGGCCCTGCCGGAGACGCTGCTGGAGAGCGAGCTGTTCGGGCACGAAAAAGGCGCGTTCACCGGGGCGATCGCCCAGAAGACCGGGCGATTCGAGCTGGCCAACGGCGGAACCCTGTTCCTCGACGAGATCGGAGACATCAGCCACTCGACGCAGATGCGGTTGCTCCGCGTCCTGCAGGAGCGCGAGTTCGTTCGCGTCGGCGGGACGAAGACGATTTCGTGCGACGTGCGGGTGATCGCCGCCACCAACCGCGATCTGGCCAAGGCCATCCAGAACGGACACTTCCGGGAAGATCTATACTACCGCCTGAACGTTTTTCCGATTCAGAACCCGCCCCTGCGGGAACGCCGCGAGGACATCCCCCTGCTGGTGGACCATTTCGTGAAGGCGGCCGCCAAACAGCTCAACGTGAACTCCCCGACGGTGAGCAACGACGCGCTCGCCCTGCTGACCAGCTACCGCTGGCCGGGCAATATCCGCGAGTTGCAGAACATCACCGAACGGGCGGTGCTGCTGTGCGACGGGCCGACGATCACACCGGCACACCTGCCCCGGGAGATCGTCGGCGAGGAACCGGAACTGGTCCGCGACGCGGGCGACTCGAGCCTGTGGGGCTACGAAAAAGCCCTGATCCAGCGGGCGCTGAAGGAGTCCGGCTGGAACCAGACCAAGGCCGCCAAAGCCCTGGGTATTTCCCGCGATAACCTGCGATACCGGGTGAAGAAGTACGAGATCGTCAAGCCGAAAGGATGACGGCGAGGGCGGCCGTCCCCGCTCTCACCCGTTACACCAGGACGGCCTCTCGAAGGATCCGCGTCTTGCCCGTCTTCCAGGGCGGATAAAACGCGCGCCCGCCGGGAAGGCCCCGCGACCGCCGACTCGGCGCAGGACGGGCGGCCCTGGCATCCTCAGTTCCAAGAGGAGGTATCCCTTATTTCCCCTGCCTTCCCCCTGGCTCCGGGGGGCGATTCAGCGAGGCCAGGACAAACTCCCGCAAAGGCCACAGGACGGATTCGCCGATCACCCCCTGGCGCAGGTCGGTGAGCGGGTCGAAGGGGACGATGAGCGGGATCTTCATGCCCGACAGGCGGCTGATGACTTCGGGGTTCGTCTCCTCCGCCAGAGTGGCGGAACCCGGGCGATAGCCGTTGACCACGACGGCGGCGATCGGCAGGTTCCGGCTCCGGGCGGCTTCGATCGTCAGCAGGGTGTGGTTGATCGTGCCGAGACCCGGCCTGGCGACAATCACCAGCGGCAGGTCGAACCGCCTGGCCAGGTCGGCCATGTTCGTATCCCGGTCGATCGGCACGAGCAGGCCGCCGGCGCCCTCGACGATGACCCACTCGTTGCCCCCCCGGACACGTTGCCAACTCGCGTCGATGGCTGCCCAATCGATCGGCCTTTGGCTGCGTTCGGCCGCCACCATCGGGGCCAGGTCGCCCGAATACCGCACCGGGCAGATGGTGGCCAGGTCCTCCGACGCATCCGCGCAATGGGCCAGGACTTCGCTGTCCTCGTTCACCCAGCCTAGCCGCATGTCGAGCCGGCAACCCGTCGCCACCGGCTTGAACACGCCCACCTTGCGCCCCTGCTGCCGGAGCAGCCTGGCCAGCGCGCAGGCGATCACCGTCTTGCCGACGCCTGTGTCCGTGCCTGTGATGAACCAGCCATGAGACATAAAAGTCGAAACGCCAAAAAGTCAAAACGTCAAACGCTTCGTGGCCGGGCGTTCTCAGGGGTATTCTAACCGATCGGCCGGGGAATCGCAGGATCTCGCAAGCGTTGCGCCCAGGCGTGGTAGCCGCCCTCCTGCACCCACGGCGGCATCGCGGCATCCAGGCCGGTGGCGCCGGC
>JAPKGY010000269.1 GCA_026647385.1 Phycisphaerae bacterium
CTGCATCTCCAAAGGCAGATGCCGTCTCCGGATCATCTCGTTGCCGTGAAAGAGCAGGAGTTTTTACCTGCTTGAGTTCGTAGAGGGCTTTGATGGCGTCGATGCAGCCCTGGACGACCAGGCTCTCGTGCAGGTACTCGGGTATGCCGAGTTCGCGGGCGAGTTTGACGCCCCTGGCGGCCTGGGCGACGTCGTCGTTGAGCTGCTTGACGTTCTTGATGTCGCCGAAGGGGATGCCGTAAACGTCCCAGAGGATGTAGCCAAGTTCGGGCAGCTTGCCCTCCTTGAGGAGGTCCGCCAGCTTGCCCGGCGTGCCCCGCTGCTCGCCGGCGGGGAACGCCGAGCCGTAGACGTCCCACGACACGGGCCCCATCGCTTCAGTCCAATCGGCGAACTGGTTCGGGTCCTTGTAGCCGCATCGGACGGCGTACGACAAGGCGAACTCGCGCGGCGACCGGCCTTTGGCGTTCCAAGTCCACTCGGCGGCGCCCTCGGTGTTCAATCGGCAGTAGGGGATCTCCGGGACGGCGTAGCCGATGAGTCCTTCGAGGCCCTTATCGACAAACTCGTTCATGCGCGTGTGGATGAAGTCCGGGCTGGTCATCGGCATCCACAGCCCGACGAACGCGCTGAGGTTCGGACAAACGCCGATCCAACGACCTTCCTTGATCGCCTCGACCAGGTACGGCCGAATGATCGGGGCGTGCCCGGTGTTATACGTGAACAGGCTGTGGTAGTACCAGAGCTTGAGGTCCGGAGGCAGCAGGGGGATGAGCTTGGTGTTGGAGTCCTCGCTGGCTTCGCTGGTGAGCATGTAGATGCGGAGGTCGGGAAGCTGCTTTTTGGCCATCTCCCAAGCTTTCAGGATGCTCTTGGTTTCGAGCACGGCGCGATCTTCGTTCTTGCACCGATCGCACTGGCAGCTTTTCTTGCCGTACATGTTCTCAGCCATCCAGACGTCGACTTCCTTGACGCCGGGGGTCTTGCCCCAGAGCACGAGCCATTCCGCCAGGACGTCGCTGAACTTCGGGTTGCTGTAGCAGATCACGCCCGGGGTGGCGTCCTTGCCTTGCAACTCGGGGTAGGCGTCAAACAGGCCGTGGTTTTTGAGCTGCTCCAGGTGCAGGATGACCGGTGCGGGATTGATCCCGTAGGTCGGCCCTTCGTCGATGATGCGCTGCTTGAAATCGGCAAAGTCGACGTAGCAGTTCTTGTTCTCGTCCACGCCGGTGCGGGAGATGTGTTCGAGGTGGTTCATCTTTCGATCGGAAAGCCAGCGAATATGGCTGGAGCAGTCGCCGCCCCACAGGCCGCGGGTCTCCATGTCCGGCCAATCGGTCACGGTCAGGAGCGGGATCCGGGCCTGGCCATCGCGGAGTTTCGCCTTGATCACCTGTTGCAGGGTCTTGGAGGCGTAGTACAGCCCGCGCTGGCCGATGGCGACGAGGCGCAACCCGTCGCTCTTTTCGCTCGGCACGATCCGGTAAGCCTGGTCGGAATGCTTGAGGCTCTTGAGGCCGGCGGCCTCTTCGCCGCCGAGTTCCAGTGAGATGGCGAACGCGGGTTTGCCGGGCGGGGCATCGCTCTGGCCGAGGGCCTCGCGCAGCTCCTTGGCAGCCTGTTGCACCAGTGCGGGCGACTGGTCCGGGAGACGAACCGCGACCTTGTCGGCCGGCACCGTGACCATCGAGGCGATCTCGATCTGCTTGGGCAGCGGCACCGTGTGGCGGATCCACGCCCGGGCCTGGTCCGGCGAGACGGGTGATTGCTTGAGGTCAGCGCCCGCTACTGCCTGGGCCGATAAGAGAGCGACTCCGAGTGCGATCAGAACGTTTCGAGACGTCATGGGTGATTCCCTCGTTTTTGAGAACCTATCGCCTGAGAGAAGGGGACACCTGAGAGAAGGGGACAGTCCCCATTTCGCGGTCAGGTTTGACGGGTCGGCCCCCCCCCCGCGCCACGAAACCCCTTTGTCCCGGCGAAATGGAGGCAGTCCCCGGGCTCCTCACGGACTGTCGAGAGCCCGTTGGCCGTACTTGTCCCAGAGCTTGCGGGCCGTCTTCACGGAATCGCCCGTCGGCTCAGCCGGGTACTCCTCGGTGGCATGGGTCCACTGTTCTTCCCAGCCGGTGATCTCGTGCTCGAACGCGTCGGCGTCGAGTTTCTTCCCGGCCGCCAGGGCCTCGTCCAGCCGCTTGAGGAACAGTTCCCAGCGCGGCAGGTAGAATCCGGTGAGCATGCCGGACCACTGCTTGCGGGCATACTCGTGCAGGACGCTGTCGCGCGGCCCCCAGAGCGTGATCTGGTTGCGGGCGTTCCACTCGTAGAGTTTACGTTCCTCGTCGCTGGTCGCCCAGCGTTTGGCGTCCGCCAGCCATCGTCCGAGCAGGAATTCGGGGCGCGTCGCGAGCAGGGCGTCGATGTCGCGAATGAGGTCGGTCATCTCCCGGCCTGCGTCGGCGAGCTTCGCGCGATCGCCGGCTTCGTAGGCCTGCACGATTTTATCGCGGCAGGCTTCAGTCAGATTGGCCAGCACCTCGCGGGTGACATGGACCAGATCGAAGCGGTAGGTATCCGCGCCGCCCAGTTCGTCGGCGCAATCGAGCATGGCCTTGCATGCCTGGGCCACGAGCGTTTGGTTCTCCGCCGGGCCGGACCCTCGGCGTTTGCTCTTCTTCTCCTTGAGCGACGGGCGCACGGTGATGTATTCGCCGGTGGGGGAGCCCGGGCCATAAGCCGATTTGAGCAGCAGTTTCCACGCCTCCTGCATCCGGGGGTGCTCGCGCCCGTAGCGGCGATGAATGTACTGCATCGTCCAGGTTTCGAGTTCGGGCATCTCCGTTCGCCAGTTCAGGTCGGTGATCAGGTCGTAGAAAACGACGTTGTCGCTGAGGCTTTCCATGATCGGGCCGATGCCCGAGAGGCGCCCGCGGGCCGAGTCCTTCATGGCGGTACCGATCTTCTTGAGGACATTCGGCAAAGCCGCCCGCAACGTCACCACGCCGCCGTAGTCGTGTACGATCGACCAGATCCACCGCTTGCCGTAATACGCCTCCGTGGTCTGGTAGGCGTCCTTGCCCATCTCGATCAGGATCAGGTTGTCGTCGGGCACGGCCCCGAACAGGGCCTTGGTCTGCGGCGGTTGCCAGAAGCTGGGGTTATTGACGAAGATCCAGCCCTGCATGACCCAGACGGCCTGTGGATCGGTGGCCGCCATCGCGCCATAGACGGCTTTGCCCATGCCCGAAAGGAAGGCCGGCTCGCTCGACGGCGGCATCATCTCGATGAACGTGTCCGACTCATAATAGTGGTCCGTGCCGAACAGGCGGGTCTGCTCCTCGACGAAGGCGCCGCCGAACTCGACGAACAGCGGGTCGGCGGGATCGACGAAGGTTGTTCCCGGGAATCGGCACCAGTCACCCACCTTCTGGAACTTGCCCTGGGGGTACTTCTGTCGCAGGGCGGTGGGCACGTGGCCGGTGAAGCCTTGGAGGATCGGTGTCATGCCCAGCGATCGCTCGCGATCCAGGATCTTCTTCTGCAGCGCGGCATGGCTGTCGATCCAGCTTTGCGGCAGGGGTCCGCCCCAGCCGTCGACGCAGCCCATCCACCCGAAGGGCAGATAGGCCGGTCCGGGGAGGAACTCCCGCATCTGTTCATCGGTCAAGCCGAAGCGACGCCCCACGGCCTGCCAGACCGCCTCCTGGCCGGTCATGGACAGCGGCATGTTGACGCCGTGCAGGGCCATCCAGTCGATCAGCCATTCCCATTGCGACCAGTCCCAGAAGGCCATCGTGTAGCTGAACGAGCAGTAGTTCAGGCAGTAGCGGAATCGATGCGGGCTGATCTGGCGGAGCTTCGGCTCGGCGGCCGGCAGCGGATCGGGCACGTTCATCTGGCTGCCGCGCCAGGACATGTTGCAATGACAATAATACTTCAGGTACCAGCCGAGAGCGGAGGCAAGCGACACGCCGTTGTTGCCCCGCAGGACGATCCTGCCGTCGCGGCTCTCGATCTCAAACACGTCCTTGCCGTCAGCCGGCGGGATGATTTCCAGCACGAACTGGCCCGCATGCTTCGGCAGCACGCGCGCGACGAGCCCCTGGGCGGCCTCGACGGGCGAGCGCCGGCCTCGCAACACCTCGCGGATCGATTGTCCCACGTGCAGAGCGAGGAATCGGTATCCTTCCGGCGTAAAGTGAACGTTCTTCGGACGCTGATAGACACCGAGCTGGGGAAGTACGCGGGCGTGCAAGTCGTTGATCGCGATCCTGTGCCGGGCCATGATCTCGGCGGCCGCCTGGTTGAATTCGACCTCCTCGCCTTTCCAGCGGCGGTCCTCGCCCTCGGGGATCGGCGTGGTGCTCGCCCAGATCAGCACCGCCCCGGTCTTTTCGAGGCGGGCGACCAGCTTTTCCAGGTTCCCCTTGTACTGCTCGAGCGTCGAGACTCGTGTGCCGGTGCGGTCCGGCTTGCCGTCCTTCATGTACCGCAGGTCGTGCAGGCCCCAGTTGAAGTGGATGACGTCCCAGTGCTCCTTGCCGAGCCATTCGTCGATCTTCTCGATCCCGTTCCACGTGTGGGCGGCGTTGCCCGGGTTGTGGACGACCTCCGCCTCGCCGGCGAGCATCGGCTGAAGCGACTTGGTGTAGCCGATGGAGATGGAATCGCCGATGATGAGCACCCGCGGCGGTTCGGCCCGAACCGGCTGAACCAGACCCGTCAAACCGACGACGACAATCAGCAGGCCAACTTTCCTGGTGAGCATTGAATACCTCCCGGCAAAAGGACTTCGCGACATCCTACAGGCGGGGGACGGGCAGATAAAGCCGGCCGTCGGGAGCGGGAGAGCCTTACAGGAGACCCATCGACGCAACAAGAGGCTCGTCACAGTCCCTCAGGCACATTGGAAAGTGCGCTCCGCCTCCCTTTCGAGCGGACGGGTGGCCTTGACGTTGCCTCGCCGGACCCGGATGAAAACGTCCGTATCAAAGATCACGATGGCACCCCTCGCGAAGCCTGTCCGTATTGATCGGCCACGGAGCGCTTGCGTCGGACCCTATTAAAGAAGGGATGCTCGGTCATTTCGCCTTGCCTGCGGGCTGTTTGAGGGGTGAGAATCCCCTTGGTCTTGCCATGATAGAGAATGCTGGCCTCCTCATTCCGGTCGAGGGCCTTCAACACGTCGTTCATTCGGCAACGCAGGTCCACCACGGTCGCTTTCATGGTGGTATAAATTCTTTATAGAGGTATCATGCATATTGGAGCATCCGGATGTCAAAGCAAGAGGCCCCCGGACTATGGGGTCGGGCCTGCGACAGTTTCGGCGGGCGGGTGGCATGGGCGGACTTGTTAGCCCACTCACCCGCGCATGCGGTTCATCGCGGGACCGCCGAAACGGCCATGGGCCCTGGTGGATTCGTTATCGGCTTCGGCGGGTGTCCGCGCGTTTCAGGACCTCCCGGTTTCCGAGCTGTCCGCAGGCCGCCATGTGGTCGCGCCCTTTGGTGAGGCGGCGTTTGACGTGCAGGC
>JAPKGY010000027.1 GCA_026647385.1 Phycisphaerae bacterium
CCCCTCGTCGTCAGATCCACAACACCGCAGTCCATACCCCAGGCAGAAAGCGCCGGGCGGGCAACAGTTGCCGTTATAACAACTCGTCCGGCAGTGTGTCCGTCGCGATGTCCTCGGATCTCCCAGTCGGTGCCGGTCGTCGAGAGGCCGAGCCACGCCGGGGGGTCGGCTCGGTTCGCGGTTCCACCCTCCGCTTAGGCCTGCCGGCCGGGGAGGCCGGGACAGGCGAGGCGGTCGCCAGCGCCCCCGGCTGCTCACCCCGGGTCTGACCAAACGCAGCCTCTACCCCTTCAAGCCACGCCCGGAGGGTCTGAGGCTCAACCCGATACCACAACGATCTGCCATCCCTTCGGGTGGCGACCAAGCCGGCTGCCAGCAACCCTCGAAGGTGAAAAGAGACCGCATTGGCAGCCAGCCCAACCGCAGCGGCCAGTTCCCCCGCCCGCCGAGGCCCACCGCACAGCAAGGCCACAATCCGCCGTCGATGCCCGTCGGCCAACGCCCGAAACACGCCATCCCCGGCCGCCAGTCCCGCATTGCCCGGTGAGGCATCCGGGTTACGAAGGCCACGCCCAGAGTGGAAACCGCCGGATTTGCGAGGAGTCGCCATCGAAGTACCCATACGAGTCCCAGATAACTTCAATATTTCTACGACTATTGAATTATATAACTCCTCTGTTCCCCAGTCAAGACCGAGCCGGTTGCGATGTGAGCGAAATGGGGCATGGGCATCTTGCCCAGGTTTGCCAGGCCGCCAGCCTGTGCCACAAGACTGAGGTTCACGGGCGGGGAAGCCCTTGCCACCGGCCGCATCGCAATCGGCTCGTCATGACCCGGACGGTCGACTTGCCGTTGGGGTCAAAAGAAAGCCTCCCCCGCCGATCCGGTCCAGACTGGCAGAGGAGACTTTATTGAAGGGCGCCGCAGGTCCTCGGCCACCCGCGATCGTCAGCTTGGCGGCAGGGCGGGGGTGGCTGTGGCCGGGCTGTCCAACTGGGCCTTTCTGGTGCGGACCTTCCGGACAGCCAGTCCGGGCGCCTCATCGGGCTGGGACGCCCGGGGGACGGCGATCACGCCGGTCCGCGAGAGCTGCTTGATCCCGTAAGGCCGACACAACTCCACGAACGCCTCGATCTTGTCCTCCGGCCCGGTGAGCTGGATGACCACCGATTGCGGGCCGACGTCCACGATGCTGCCGCGAAACACCTCGGTAATGCCCCGCAACTCGTTGCGTTTTTCGGGCGGGCAGTGGACCTTGATGAGCAGCAGGTCGCGTTCGACGATCGCCTGCTCGCTCAGATCGCGGACCTTGACGACGGTGACGATCTTGCCGAGCTGCTTGCGGATCTGCTCGAGAGTCAGTTCGTCCCCGGTCGAGGCGATGACCATTCGCGAAAACGCCGGGTCTTCGGTCCGTCCGACCACAAGCGAATCAATATTGAAACCGCGGGCCGCGAACATGCCCGCGATATGGGCGAGCACGCCGGGCTGATTCTGCACCAACACGCTAAGAATATGTTTTTTCATCTGTCTCACCTTCGATCACGCCGTCGTGCGGCGATTACTCCCAGGAAAAACTGACCCACCACGTCCTTTAACGTCAGTCGCGTCATTTCCCCGCGGCGGCTTCATCGTGTCGCCCGACCGGCGGAGAAGCATCCACGGGCCGGGTAAACGACGACGGGTCCGGGTTCACCGGGTGCAGCTTGTCGAAGGGCACGGTGGGAGGACTGAGCAGACCGCCTGACATGATCCATTTGGCTGCCTGCTCCACGGTCCAGTTCGTCTCCGAGACATTCTCCAAGGGCACCAACTGCATGTATCCGGTGGTCAGGTACGGGGTATACGGGATGAAGATGCTGGCGATCTTGCGTCCGGTATCCCGATCCTCCATCACCGAGGTCAGAAACGCCACCCGCTTGTAGCCGGGTTCCGGGAATTCAATCAATACGACGCGCTGAAAATGCATCGACTGAAAGCCGCCGATGGCCTCGACGATCTGCTTGATCGACTTGTAAACGGTTTTCACCAGGGGCAGCCGCCCGAACACTCTCTCGATCGACGAGATAATCCGTCGTCCGAAGACGTTTGCGGTGAACAATCCGAGGCAGTACAGAATAAAGAGCGTCAACAGCACCGCCAGGAAAGGCACCAGCCACGTCAGGGTGCTCTGACTGAGCACGCCGGCCGAAGCATCCGGGATCTGGTCCAGCGCGTAGTTCAACTTGCGGACCATTTCCTCGATCACCACGGTCTTGTCCGCCGGGCTCAGTTGGGTATCCGAACTCCGCTTCACGAGTTCGGTCACCACGTCCCGCACCACTTTGCCCTGCAGCTCGAGCTTGTAATCGGGAGGCAGCGAAACGGGCGCGGCCCCCTGCTGCAACCGCTGGGCAAACCACCAGGCGATAGGCTCCGTGGCCGACCGCATCGTGTCGAACACGAACTTGACGACCACCCAGGTCACCCAGATCGGGACGACGAGAAGCAAGCCCGCCACCACCCGCGTGCGCAGCAGCGCGCGGACCGTCGGCCAAAGCCGTCGGTGTTCCGTCGGCACAGCCGGCTGAATCTCCTCAGCGGTTGGAGCGGGTTCATCGGGCATGGTGTCGTCCTCGGCGGCCGATCGGAACCTTACGGCCAAGAACCCATGCGATGTGCACGCATGTTTTCCCGAAAGGTTCCTCTTGGGTCGCGGACCACTGAAAGTCGGTCCGCCTCAGGCCATCCCGCCCATGTTCATCTCGTGGAGGCTTCTGCCCACAGCCACCATTGGATAGACATTTTCCTCGCGGGCCACGTGAACGTCCAGAACCGCCGGTCCTTCGGTCGCCAGCATCTGGCGGATCGCACCCTCCAGGTCCTTCGGATCCCGGACGTCGATCCCGGTGCAACCGAATGCCTCCGCCACCTTGGCGAAGCTCGGGTTGACCATGACCGTGGCGGTGTATCGCTTGCTGTAGAACAACTCCTGCCACTGCCGGACCATCCCTTGGAAGTGGTTGTTCAGGATCACCACCTTCACGGGGATCTTATACTCGGCTGCGGTGGCCAGTTCGTTGCAGGTCATGAGAAAACTGCCGTCGCCGTCGATATCGATGACCGTGCGGTTCGGACAGCCGACCGCCGCCCCGATGGCCGCCGGGAACCCGTACCCCATGGTACCCAAGCCGCCGGAGGTCACCATCTGCCGGGGGAACCGCCACCGGTAGTACTGGGCGGCCCACATCTGGTGCTGCCCGACGCCGGTGGTGATGATGGCTTCGCCCGCGGTCAACTCGCTGAGCAGCTCGATGACCCGCTGGGGCATGATCTCGCCATCCCTGGGCTTGTAACCGAACGGGTACTGCTTCTTCCAACCGTTGATCTGGTCGAACCAGGCCTTACGCTCGCGGTACTCGACGAGGTTCGCCCAGTCCGCCAGCACCGCCTTCGCGTCGCCCACGACCGGAATGTCCACGTCGACGTTCTTGCTGATGCTCGACGGATCGACGTCGACGTGGATGATCTTGGCATGCGGGGCGAACGTTTCCAGGTTGCCGGTCACGCGATCGTCGAACCGGGCACCGACCGCGATGAGCAGGTCGCAGGCCTGGACGGCATAGTTGGCATAGGCGCTGCCATGCATGCCGAGCATGTGAAGGGCGAGGTCGGCGTCCGCCTGCTCGTCGAAGGCCCCCAGGCCCAGCAGGGTCGTCGTCACCGGAATATTGCCCTTGCGGGCGACCTGGCGGAGTTCCTCCGCCCCGTCGGCTGCGATCACCCCGCCACCGACGTAGAGCACCGGCCTTTCCGCCGCGTTGATGGCCTCCGCCGCCAGGCGGACCTGGCGCGGATTGGCCTTGACCCGCGGGCGGTAACCGGGCAGGTCCATCTCGCCGTTATCGCTGGGGTCAGCCAAGCCGACCTGGATATCCTTGGGCAGATCGACGAGGACCGGCCCGGGCCGTCCGGTCCGGGCGATGTAGTAGGCCTCGCGGATGGTTCGCGGCAGGTCCTTGACGCTTTTCACCAGGATGTTGTGCTTGGTTACAGGCCGGGTGACGCCGACCACGTCCGCCTCCTGGAAGGCGTCGTTGCCGATGGCCGCCGTCGCGACTTGGCCGGTCAGGGCGACCATCGGGATCGAGTCCATGTAGGCCGTCGCCAGGGCCGTCGTCAGGTTGGTCGCGCCCGGCCCGCTGGTCACCATGACGGTGCCGACCTTGCCGGTCGCCCGGGAATAGCCGTCGGCCATGTGGCCCGCGCCCTGCTCGTGGCGGGTGAGGTAGAACTTCAGCGGCGTTTTGTACAGGACGTCGAACGTCGGGAGGATCGCCCCGCCCGGATAGCCGAACAGGACCTCGACCCCCTGCTCGATGAGCACGTCGTGCAACGCCTGTGAGCCGGTTTTGGGCACCGGGGTGGCGGGTGGATTCGTAGGGGAAACGGCTCGGGGTGAGCCCGATTGCGGGGGCGCAGCCGGCTGCGCCAGCGGTTTTGCCGCCATGGTTTTCTCCTTTCCAATAGGTTGGCCATGGGCCACCCGCTGCGATTCCGCGGTCGCAACGGTCCGGGTCACACCGGCTCATCACCGGCCCCGCCCAACCCCCGTACCACACGGGAGCGAACGGGAGACCCGATTATTCAGTTGTCGGAGCCGACGAAGGGCCACCATAGGCCCCGCCGCCAGCTTCAGGCCCTGAAGTATAGCACTTTTGGGGCCGGACAGCAAATGCACCTGTTTTATCGGCTCAGATGCCCGTTCGGATGAGGACGATTCGGATAGCAGATGCGCCACGAGCACGATAGAAGGGCAGGGGACGACTCAAATCCGATTGGATGAATGCCGTGAAACGCAGCGTGAAAGATGATGACCCATCGTCGAACGCGTGCGAAGTACGCGACGACAGATCACCGAGCGTTGCGGGCGGGACAATCACCGCCTTTACGAGTGGGCCAAGGAGATCGAGGCCCGGCATCGTAATCGAGTCGTGGGTTACGACCGGCAACCCAAGAAGACGACCTGAGGGGTTGAACCGTGCATCAGTGGCCTGGGCCGGTCGTCCGCGCGAGCGATAAGAGCCCAAAAGACCCGCGAAAACGCTCGGATACAAACCGAAAAAGGGGTCGGAAGCCTTTGGGGTACAAGAATCTCTTGGTAGAAGGTTTATGCCACTATGGTGCGGAACAGACCAGCCGGCCAATGCTTGACACTTGGCCTTATCCGCTTTCTCTCCCCAGCAGTTTCTCGTAGTCCGCGTGCGAGCCGATGATGAACCGGAGGACCACGTCACCGCGCCATCGTCCAATGGCCCGGTAGCCGTTCGTCATCCGCGCTGACCGAATGTGCGTGCGCGGTGGGGTTTTCTTAAACATCCAGCTCGACGCGTCCGCCGGAAACATGCCAGTAAGAACGAGGCATTCAAGGGACAATTGCATGTTTGGCGTTCTGGTGCTCCACTGCAGTCTCCTGACCTTACCGTGCCCTGCATCGTCGCCCTTGTGCAGAAACGCTGGCGGGCGTTACTTGTCGGACTGGGCGCGACGGTATCATTGTGCGCTCTTACGTATCTGCTGCTTTGTTCGCTTGCCAAAGCCCGGCGAATGGCAGCTGGGGAGGTCGAACCACCCCTTGCAACACAACCGACGCGGTGACCGTGCGAGGATATGCCATCCGTAATCATTGACACGTTCCGGTTTCACACACCGTCGGGTTCGGAGACGGGAAGCTCGGAACCAGGATCGCGGTTGGCGCTCGCTTAACTCGAATACCGCGAAACAGGCGGCGACCGACACTTCTGGTGTCTGCTCAATAGTGACAACCATACGGCTGGCTTTCCGACGCCGCACCCGGTACGATCTCCAAACCAAGCTTTCACAAGTAATTGGCCCGATATGCACATTGGAGGGTTCTCTTGATCTCAGTCTACGAAGAGATAATGCTGGAGGAACGCAGGCAAACACGGACTCGCCTGAACAAGTGCAACCAGATTGACGAAGACTTGCTCTGTACGGAATGCGGGTACAATCTGCGCGGACTTTCGGTCGAAAACACGTGCCCCGAATGCGGAATGCGGATCGGGGTTTCTCGCCGAGGCATTGCACTCCGTTTCTGCGATCCGTTGTGGCTCGCCTTGTTGACAGACGGAGCAAGATGGCTGGCCATCGGCTGCGTTGCTCAGGCAGCCTTAATTGCGGGGGTTACCATCGGCTCTGTGCTTTTCCCGGGCGCACCCGCGTTTCGGGTCGCCCTGTGGATTACTCTAATCCCGACGGTTTTGTTCATCCTCCACGGGTTCGATAAGTTGACCTCCCATAACGCCGAGGAAGATGAGTCTCTGCTCAACATCCGCAGGCTGCCCAGGATTTTCTTTTTTATCGCGGGAATGGGCACGTTGGCGACCACGCTGCTTACGCTCTCGCCACCGGTGCGCATCCTGATCAGATTGTTCATTGCGACTCCGTTCTTTGCTCTGAGTGCGATTCTCCTGCTCGCTTACCTGCGCAAGCTGGCCCGGCGAATCCCGCACCTGCGGCTCGCCCGGCATACCACCCTCTTTGTCTGGTCCGCTATCCTGATGGGGTTGCTCATGTTCCTCGTCGAAGGTTTCATGCAGACGGTCGGACTCCTGAGGGGAGTGCCGCCGGCACCAACTTCCACCCCCGCAAACCTTATGGGCACGTATCTGCTTTTCGTCGCAGTATACGCGGTGCCCCAAATGCTGTTTTTCCTGGCATGTGCCTGGCTGATGAAACGCTACCACAAGGTATTCAGCCTCACGCTGCGCCAGGCTCGTGGATATGAGGAGTGAAATGCAGGGTCTCGGCCAGGAAAAGGGGGCATCACTCATTTCCCCTCAGCTCGCCGGCCCGGGCATCCCATCGCCTTTAGTGCCCGTTCGTCAATAATCAGTGATATCCCCTTTGTTAGAGGGCACAATCGCGACGAAAGGCGCTGCTGACGCGCGAGATCATAACTTGTCCGGATCGAGGTCTTCGCTCAAGCCCGCCTCGTGTTCCGCCCAGGCCTGGTCGGCCGGCTTGGCCGGTTTCTCCGGAGACTCGGCGAACAGTCGATCCCACCGGCGTTCGGACTCGATCTCGTCCAGCACGAGCCTGGCGATCGCATCCTGCTCTGAGTCAGGAAGTTGCCTCGCTTTTTCGACGGCTGGTTCGAGAAGTGTGGTCATCGCTTGATTTCAGCACAAACCACCGGGAAGAGTAAGTGCCGGAACCCTGTTGGATTCGTACGATTACCACTGCACCCGTGTGCCTTCATACCGCCGGATCGGCGTGTCCGGCGGCAGGATTGTGAGGGCCTGCGAGACGATAATCTGCTCGAGGCCGCACTGGCGCGGCCGAGAAACCGGTGGGCATATTCCGACCCCGGGCCCGATCTCGCGGTGCTGGCAGCGGGCTATGGCTTCGGAATCGCGAAGAACCACGCCTTCGTGGACGGTAACGAGCGTACGGCTTTGGTTACATGCCGGACCTTCCTGCTTCTGAACGGCTTCGACCTCGACGTCCCCCAGCAGGAGAAGTATCTCACTGTTCCGAGGCTGGCTGACAGTGAGTTGGACGAAACCTTCCTGGCTGAGTGGATACGGACACACCTGCAGAAATCCCCAGGGTGAGCTGCTCACAATGAATCCGGCCGCCTGGGGAGGACGAACGGGGACCTCCTTTCGTCCCGCCTGCCTGTGAATCCTATCATTCCCCATGGGTTCGCGGCGGCATGGGGTTCGAAGGCTTTGCCGGAAGGGTGATATCGTGAGAATCCGAGTACACTTCGCCGTGCGGTTGGGAGCGGGTGTTCTCCTGGTGATGGTCCTGGGGGAATCGGCGTCGGCCGGTGTCGGGACGGTTCGCATCGCCTCCGGGCTCGCCCGCCCGGCGTTCGTCACGTCGCCGCCGGGCGATACGCAGCGGCTGTTCGTTCTGGAGCAGCATGCGGGGAGAATCCGCATCATCAAGAACGGCACGCTGCTGCCCGCCGCGTTCCTGGCCGTGCCGGGCGTCACCACGGGCAACGAGCAGGGATTGCTCGGCCTGGCTTTCCACCCGCAATTTGCGAGCAATCGGCGCTTCTACGTCAACTACACCACAACCGGCGGCGGGCCCGCCGGCCAGACTATTGTGGCGGAATACCAGGCCTCCAGCGATAACCCGGACCTGGCGGACGCCGGAACCGCCCGGGTCATTCTCCATTTCGATCAGCCGCAGACGAACCATAACGCCGGCTGGATCGCGTTCGGTCCGAACGACGGGTACCTCTACATCGCCTCGGGAGACGGCGGCGGGACCGGCGACGACGACGCCGGCCATACCGCCGGAACCGGCAATGGCCAGGACATCACCGACAACTGGCTGGGCAAAGTCCTGCGGGTCGACGTCGGCGGCGACGATTTCGCGGCCGATACACTGCGAAACTATGCGATTCCGCCGACCAACCCGTTCGTGGGCCTGACCGGCGACGATGAGATCTGGGCTTACGGGCTGCGCAACCCGTGGCGGTGCGCGTTCGACCGGGCCAACGGGGATCTCTACATCGCCGACGTCGGCCAGGGGCAGTGGGAGGAGGTCAACTACCAGCCCGCGGCCTCGGCCGGCGGCGTCAACTACGGATGGCGGCTCAAGGAGGGTTTGCACTGCTTTAACCCCTCGACGAACTGCGACCCCGGCGGGCTCACCGATCCGGTCCATGAGTACAGTCACTCGCAAGGGTGCTCGGTCACCGGCGGCATCGTCTACCGCGGCGCGATCCCCGAGATCCAGGGGCGATACTTCTTCGCCGACTACTGCAGCAGTCTCATCTGGAGCTTTCGGATCGTGGGCGGCGCGGTGACGGACCTCACCGATCGGACGGCTGAGCTTGCCCCCGGCGGCGGCCTGAGCATCTCCTCGATTGCCTCGTTCGGCGAGGACGCCGACGGGGAGATGTACCTCTGCGATCTGTTCGGAGGCGAAGTGTTCAAGGTCGTGGGCGACGCCGACGGCGACGGCGTACTCGATCCGGCGGACCTGTGCCCGAACACCATCCCCGGCGCCACGGTCGATGCGAACGGTTGTCCGCCTGATGTTCCCGGCGATATCGACCGCGACGGGGACGTGGACGGCGACGATTTCAGCCTGCTGGCGGGCTGCGCGTCGGGACCGGCCATCCCTCACGACGGCAGCCCAAACTGCCAACGGGCCGACGTCGATCCCGACGGCGACGTGGACCAGTCCGACTTCGGCGTCCAGCAGCGCTGCTGCAACGGCCGGAACAATCCCGCCGACCCGAACTGTGCGAACGAGTAAGTCCCCTGCCTACAATGGCGTGTATGGAGAGTTCAAACCATCCGATCGCCTATCAACGAGCCGCGTGGTGCAGCGCTCGTCGCCGTGGCGACCCGCGCGGTACTCCACACGCGAAGGAACGTTGGTTCTCGCGCAAAACTCCGTGCGGGCCGAAGCTTGTGGCTCTCTCGAGTCACGGCGTTCCTGCGGATGCGATCGGTCAGATGAAGAAGGAGAGCCGGTCATGAAGTTCTTCATCGACACCGCCAACCTGGACGAGATCCGCAAGTTCAAGGCGATGGGGTTGCTCGACGGCGTGACCACGAATCCGTCGCTGGTGGCCAAGGAGGGCAAAGAATTCCGCCCGTTGATCGCCGAGATCTGCGAGATCGTGCAGGGGCCGGTATCGGCGGAAGTCGTCGCCACCGAGGCTGATCAGATGGTGGCCGAAGCCAAGGAGCTTGCGTCGATCTCGAAACACGTCGTGGTCAAGCTGCCGACAATTCGCGAGGGCATCAAGGCGTTGGCCCGGTGCGTTGAGGCCGGTATCAAGGTGAATATGACCCTGATCTTTCAGCCCGTGCAGGCCTTGATCGTCGCGAAGGTGGGTGCGGCCTATGCCAGCCCGTTCCTCGGCCGACTCGACGACATCAGCCAGGATTCGATGGACATGCTGGCCGAGATCCGCGAAATCTACGACAACTACCATTTCTCGACGCAAATCCTTGCCGCCAGCTTGCGACACCCGCTGCACGTCGCCCAAGCCGCCCGCATCGGTGCCGACGTCGCCACCATTCCGCCGGCGGTCTTCGACAAGCTCCTCGATCATCCGCTCACGGCCATCGGCCTGGAGAAATTCCTCGCGGACTGGAAGAAGGGGAAGGGGTGAGCGGAGGACACTGCGGCTGTTACTCGCCGTCCCACTTTCCCTCTCTGGCCTTTCGCAGGTGTTCGCGGAGAAAACCCGTAATCCAAGCGCAGCCTTGCGGATCCTTGGCTGCATCAATCTCGGCCAGGCGCAGGGATTCCTCAGCCGCTGCAACGCGGAGTTGCGCCAACGTCATCCGAGGGTGCGCATCCAACCACTGCTGCGCATTCTCGGGCGTCAATACGTAATACTGGCGATAGCCCTTCGGCCAGTTCCCTTCGATCTGCCCCTGGAAAACACCAAAGCATGCCTCACCGACCGTTGGAATGTGAGGCCGGATAGTCCCGTCAGGGGCAATGTCCACAATCTCTCTTGCAAAAAAAGCATCTTCAGTATGGGTGGTGTCCGAAAAGTGAGCAATCAGTGAAGGAAAGGCGTCCGTTCCGGCAGCATTCAACGTATCGAGCGCCTGCACGATTTGTTCATGCGGCGTGCCGGCCTTCAACCGCTGAATGCACTCCTCATAGGTCAAGGACGTCCCGCAGCCCAAAGTCAGAGTAGTCACGAGTGGGCCAACGGCCATTTGCGCCTTCATCCGCCACCCCCTTCACAGCCTCGGAAAGGAACTCCAAATCACAACCGACACCACTCACTTCTCGGCAAAGCATAATACTCCGTCAGAGCCGAGAGGTTGCAGCCATTGGCTCTTATGAATGGATGGGCACTATTGCCTGGCGGGCCTGACCCGTCGCTGCCGCTCCGAACTCTGCTTATCAGTTTCCGGCTGGGATACGGATGTTTCCGAGTGACGCGGGCGAATAGAGGTAGCGGCGGGCGCCGGACCACGACGAGTACTCGCCGAGGCGGGGCTGATAACGGCCGAAGTTGATGCCGAAGATCTCCGCGCACGACCCGAGCGACTCCAGGGGTATGCGGATCTCGACCGTCCAGCGGTCGGGATGGCTGCGATCGTCGACGGCGGCCGCCACCTTCGCGGGCCAGTCGCCATACGGCGCCACGCGGGCCAGCGCCGGCACGCCGCGCTCGCACACCACCGCGCCGTTCGATTTCACCACGATGTGCAGCAGGTCGCCGGGCGAGGCGGCCTTGGCCGTCGGATCGAGCACGACCTCGATCAGATCGTCACCCACGGGCCAAAGCTCGTCATAGTGCACAAAGTTGTCCCGCGCGATCACACGCCGGGCCAGCAGGTCGTCCCGGCAGAAGAACCCGATGTACAGGAACCGCGCATCGTGGGACACGAATACGGTCGTTTGCTGCGAGGGTCTTTCCGATCGCATCAGGGCCGGCTTGGGCACGTCGGCCGCGCCGACCAGCATGAAATCGCCGGCCACGTTGCCCGCGCCCAGAGGCCAGTCATCGAGTTTTCCGTCGAGAACAAGCGGCTTGATCAGGCGCTGCGAGGTGAGAAACGCGATCCGTCCCCCGCCGACGTCCGGTTTGTTCCGGCCGCGATCGACCGCCAGCCGGCGCCATCGTGCTCGGCACCCTAGGCGTCGTATTCGGCGACATCGGCACCAGCC
>JAPKGY010000270.1 GCA_026647385.1 Phycisphaerae bacterium
CGTGGATTCCTCTGGCGTTTCTGCTGGGGGTGCGGGGTCTGTGGATTATCGGAACCGGGCGGTTTTTTCCTTGTTCCGGGGGAGCATCCGCGCCGGTGGCTCCCGAGTGTGGAAATCCAACAACCGGGGCGAGAGTTCGACTGTTTGCAGTGAAGCTGCAATAAGAGAATTTATATTAGGGGCTTGTTTCACGGGGGGCTTCAGGGTAGACTTTCAGATACAGCGCCAGTGGAGCATTTTCGCGCTGTCTTCGCAGGGACGTCGGGGGATTTCCTAGGGAGCATTCCCCGGGGGGCGCGGTCATATCGGTGCCGCAGGTGTTGAGAGTGAGTGCGAAGTATTGCGAAGTGTCCGGTCGACAGGCGTTCGAGAGCGCCAAGGGTAGTCTGGAAGCGAGGCAGGACTGGACGGCATCAGACGCAGGGGTATATGGCTGGGTGACATGGAGAGGAAGAGGTAACTGATCCGTGCCGGCATGGAGGTGGGCGTCGGATCGGAAGATGGAACTTGGGAGGGGAAAGTGTTCGACGGCGTGCTCTCAACACCTTGGTTGGGCCGATCGGACGGCGCCGTGGGCGAGGCGGGTCCTTCCGTGGAGGATATCCGGACAGGAACCGCGGGTCCCGCGAAGCTGCGATCCGTCGTATTGGCTGGCGTGCATTCCTGGGGCTGCTCCGATCTGGAGCGCGTCCTCCCTCGTCCGTTGCTTCCCGTGGCGGGGTCTCCCTTGATCGGTCATGCCTTGGCATGGCTTCGGCAGGGTGGCGTGTCGAGCGTCGGCGTTTGTGCGAACAGTGATACCCCACCGCTTCGTTGCTGGCTGGGTGCGGGCAAGCTGCTGGGTCTGAACGTGGACTACTATGAGGACGTCATGCCCCGGGGCCCGGCTGGGTGTGTCCGGGACGCGATGCTCTACGATACCGCCGAGCATTTCCTGGTCGTCGACGGTACGATCGTCCCCCGGCTCGATCTGCGGGCTCTGGTTGAATCTCACATGAACTCCGGCGCCGCTCTGACGGTGGTGGCCGAGCCCGTTCGCGGCATGCGCAACGGCTCGACGCGACTGAATCCCATCGGCGTGTATCTCTGTTCGCGGCGCGTTCTGCAATACATTCCCGAGCGCGGCTACCAGGACATCAAAGAGACGTTGATCCCGAAGCTTTGTGCCGCGGGCGAGCGGGTCAGCACGTGCGTGGTGGAACCGGGCCAGGCTCCGCGGGTGAACAGCCTGGCGAGCTATCTGGCGGTCAGCAAATGGGAGCTGACGCGTCGGATCAAGAGCGATCCTTGCCCGGCGGATTATGTGGCTCGCGGGCAGGCGTGGATTCACCGGTCGGCTCGGGTTTCGCCGGGTGCGCGCCTGGTGGGTCCGATCCTGGTCGAGGCGGGGGCCGTCGTAGAGGCGGGCGCGATCATCGTCGGCCCCACCGCGATCGGATCTGATTGTCGGGTGGCCGGCGGCGCGGTTGTGAGCAGGTCTGCCCTGTGGTCGTCTTGCCTCGTCAGCGCCAACGCCCACGTCGATCATTGCGTGCTGGTGAACGGAGCGGTTGTCGGCTCGGGCCTGTCGGCCCGCGGTCGTGTGTGCCTGGCGAGTTCGTCGCGGCGGGGGAACAAGGCGCGCGCCCGGGTCAGTTGGAGTCGTGGAAAACTGGCTGTGGACGACCGGCAAGCGTCGGACGTCGCGGGGAGCGATAACGCAATGGCGCCGGCAGCCAGCATGCCGGAGGACCGTCTCGTCGGCATCCCGCGGCCGGTGGGCTTTATGTTGAATGACCCATCCCGGCAGCTCGCGTCGGTTCGGGTGCACACCCATGGTGGATGAGCCTCGACGGTTCTCACTTGTCTTTCCTCATGAAATCGCAAGCCTCCCGACCGTCGGGCGGAGATTTTATCGGTCGGCATGCCCGGGCCATCGTTCGTGCGCGAACGAGCGTATGGATCGGGCGACGTTTCTTCGCGAACCTCTTACAGGAGTGCGTTTTTAGACCCCGAGTCGTGGCCGGCTGCCCGCCGGTTTCTCATCGATAATCGAATCCACGCGAAGAAGGGAAGCTTCAGCAGGGGGATACGGCGGCCGATTCCTGGGTCGAGGCCATCGGCGCCGGGGCGAATTGCGGCCGGCGTGAGGGATATGGAACGGTCATGTCTGTTGCGGTCCTGATCATCGACAGCCGGGTACCCTATCCACGAACCGTGGAAGCCGGGGGCTCCCTGCTCGCCCAGCCGCTGGGCACGGGGACCGTGCTGGACGAGTTGCTCCATGTGCTGGAGGGCGTGAGGCCGTTGCACGTCTGGGTGCTGACCGCGCCCGACGTCGCCGGGGCGAATGGGGAAGAACCGCCGGGGTGGCCACCGTGCGCGATCCCGATCCGCAAGCCGAGTGGTCTGCTGACCCACCTGAGGCAACTGGAGTCCTCGGACGTGCTGCTGGTGGTCGAGCCGCGTTTCTGGCCGCTCGAGGGGCACGACGTCGCCGAACTGCTCAAGGAGGTGGCGACCTATCGGGGCGTGACGCACGTCGTGGGGGTGGGTTCGGCCGAGGACGACGCCCGCGAGCGCGTGGTTTGCGACCCGTCCGGCGACGTTCAGCGGGTGCAGCGGCTGTACGGAGGGATGCATTGGCACCAGGGGGCCGATAACGCCCTGATCTGCTCGGTGATGCAGGCGGGGCTGATGCCCGACGAGCCCTTCGAGTCGCTGGTCGAGTTGCGTCGGCTGCTGTCCGCTCACGGAACCTTGTGCCAGGATTTACCATTCAGGTCGGCGGTGGTCGATCTGACCCATGAGCAGGCGTTCCTGCTCGTCCATGAAAAAACGATCGAGGAGGCCGTCGCCCGGACTGCGGCTTCGGGGTACAGGCGTTGCGCCGAAGGGGTGCTGGTCGCGACGGACGCGCGGATCGATCCTGAGGCGAGGTTGATTCCGCCGGTCGTGGTGCAGGGAGGCGCGTGTGTCGAGGCGGGCGCGAACGTGATCGGTCCGACGGTGATCGGCGCTCGCACTCGGGTTGGGCGGGATGCGATCGTCGCCCAATCGGTGATCTGGCCCGACGCCGAGATTCCCGCCGGCCGGACCGTGCAGGCTCGCGTCTCCTCGCGGGTTTGCGACGACGATGCCGAAACCGATGCCTGGGAGCGTGCGGTTCTTTCGCTGCCCCATCTGATGCCGAGCGCCGATCGCGGCACGGAAATCGGCGAAATGACGGGGATGGGGCCGGGCGGATTCAGTCGCCGCGCCCAACTGGCGTTGAAACGGCTGACCGACCTGGTCGCCTCGGGCCTGTCGTTGATCGTGTTATCGCCGCTGCTCCTGATCGTCGCGGTGCTCATCAAACTGGATTCTCCGGGGCCAGTGTTTTTCGTGCACCGGCGCGAACGGCGCGGGGGCGAGGAGTTCCCGTGTTTGAAGTTCCGAACGATGACGGCCGACGCCCACCACATGCAGCGGGCGCTCTATCAGCGCAGTGAGGTGGACGGGCCTCAGTTCAAGATCCGTCAGGATCCGCGGGTCACCCACGTGGGGCGTTGGCTGCGAGCGACCAACATCGACGAGTTACCGCAACTGATTAACGTGGTGCTGGGCCATATGAGCCTCGTGGGACCTCGTCCCTCGCCGTTCCGTGAGAATCAGATCTGTGTCCCCTGGCGGCGGGCTCGGTTATCGGTTCGTCCGGGAGTCACCGGTCTGTGGCAGATTTGTCGGGATGGGGCAGCCGGCGGCGGGTTCCACCAGTGGATTTACTACGACATCCTCTACGTGCGGCATTTTTCCTATTGGCTGGATGTCAAGATTCTGCTGGCCACCGTTCTGTCGCTGGCTTTTCGGCGGACCGTGCCGCTTTCCTGGCTGATTTCGGAAGCAGCCCGGGGGCAGCGGGATCGGCGGTTATCCGTCGCGGCACCCGCCTCCGGGGGTGGGGCCTGAGGTCTGATCGGCGGGTCCTGGGCTCGACGGGGGGTTGTGTAGCTACATCCGCGCCCTGGATTTGGTCGATATCCAGGTGCTCGATGCAACATCGTTGGCGGGTGGGGGGATGCCCGCCGGTGTTGTCCGGGCGGCCGACTTGACCTGGAGCGAAGGCCGGCGAGAAGGACTTTTGTTATCGACCTGAAAAAAAACTCAAGGTACCCCCTTTACATTCGATCGTCGGAATGATAAATGGAATAGATCCGGGGCAAAGAAGGGGTAAAGATGTGGTATTTCAGATCAGACGCTCCCACCACGATTCCGTGGCCAGATTACATCCATCGGCGTTGAGATAAGGACGGTATAAAGTCTTTTTTTGCATGAACTTTGGGCTAGTCATTTCCCGCCGGGCCTGATCCGGGCCTGGCGACGTCGGCGGAGCGAAGATCTCGCGAGCGGAAATCCAGATCAGCGCAGCCGGAGAGGGCTTTTGAGGCGAGGGTGGGCTTGAGTCCGAGTAGTTTTGTGATGCGGTGTCAATAAAGTGGTGGTCGAGCGGTGGAGACGACCGTGATCGGGTTGGGTGGTGACTGGGATCGTGACGGGCGGGTCTTGCAGGAGCGGCCCGCGGCCAGGGTTTGTCCGGTGGACACTCTGGCCGGCGAGTGGTGGCTCGTACACACCAAGTCGCGTCACGAGAAGGCTTTGGCTGATGACCTCGGGCGGAAGGGTATTGGATATTACCTCCCGCTCGTTCAGCTCGAACGACGATACGGTGGTCGGTCGGTCCGCGTGCAGATGCCCATGTTCCCGTCGTACCTGTTTCTGTGCGGGGGTGACGAGGAACGCTACGTGACGCTGATGACCCACCGGGCAGCCAAGGTGATCCGCGTGGTGGATCAGGAGCGACTGAAAACAGAGCTTCGCCACGTGCATCGCGTCATGATGAGCGAGGAGCCGGTCAATCTGTACCCGTCGATCAAGCCCGGCCGACGTTGTCGGGTGGTACGCGGGGGGCTGGCGGGCCTGGAAGGCGTGGTGCTTCGGCGGCGAGGGACGTATCGGATTTATGTCGGGATCGATGCGTTGGGGCAATCGGCGGAACTGGAGATTGACCCGGCGCTGATCGAGGTTCTCGACTAGGTCGGTCGATCGTAAGTCATTTAATAGTAATCGGTTACAGTCATTCAAGGGCTGTAGGCGACGGGGACGGGGTGCAGACGCCGCGTGCTGGGCGGCGGGAGAAGGCGTCGCGGAGCTGGGAATTCAGATTTGAGATTTCAAGGACGGTGTTGTGTGGGTACCGGGCGGAAGCGCTCCCCTTCGGGTCGCGGCTAAACCGAAGCTACCCCCACATCGCGTTTTGGGCACCGCAAATGGGGGTTGCATCCGTGTGGAGAGCCGTTTTTCGGCATCGAAAACGGGGATCTCTCGACACTTCGGGCTGAACGCGTGCCGGGTAGGCGACGCCGGACCGCGACAACGGGCCGCGACCAAGCAGCGCGACGCCGGACCGGGACGAGGGGCCGCGACCAAGCAGCGCGACGCCGGACCGGGACGAGGGGCCGCGACCAAGCAGCGCGACGCGGAACGGCGACGGTGGACCGCGACGCC
>JAPKGY010000271.1 GCA_026647385.1 Phycisphaerae bacterium
CGTGCCTTCGTTGAGGTTTGCAGGGATTTGACGGCCGGCGATGGTGGGAGCGATACCGACCGGACCATGACAACGGGGAATTGCAAATCGACGGTGCGGACAGAATACCCACTTGTGGTTTGCAACCCCGGGGCAAGGCCTGGCGGCCGAATACATGCGCGGAACGCGAGGAACTCCCGTCGGAACGACACCTTCCGCGGTTCATGCCCTCTCAACGCGGTGCGAACCGGCGATCAATTGGCGCAGTTCGGGTCCGCCGGCACGTTCGGGCCTCTGTAGCAGCGCTGGACCACGCCGAAGTCGTCCAGGTCCGCATCCCCGTCGTTGTCCAGGTCCTTGCCTCTACAGTGCGGCGCGACAGGCACGTTCGCTCCGGAGAAGCACGCCGTAAAGAGGACCAGGTCGGTCTCGTCCACGTCGCCGTCGCAATCGAAATCCGCCGGGTGGCATGGAAGAACAATGCGCCCGGAACAACCATCGGTCGCGGAGTTGGTTCCGAAAATCACCCCGCCGTTTGTCACCGTGTACGCCGGGTCGAAGTAGATTTCCAGCCGGTCGCCGGCGTAGTTGATTTGCGAGCCATACGCAGGTGCGCGCGGAGCGAGCCGCTGGAAGAGCGCCTGGCAAATGATCGGTCCGTCGGTCTGGAAGTTGAGTTCCTGGGCGGAGATCTGGGCCGTCAACTCGCCCACGTCGGTGACGATGCCGGCGGTAAAGAGGGCCGGCTGCCCGTGCCCATCCAACGGATCGAACGTGTTCGCGAACGCGACCTCCGCGTCACGAACACCGGACGTCGTCAGCT
This sequence comes from Phycisphaerae bacterium, assembly GCA_026647385.1. Classification (GTDB taxonomy): domain Bacteria; phylum Planctomycetota; class Phycisphaerae; order UBA1845; family PWPN01; genus JAPKGY01. Next base: position 803 of record JAPKGY010000271.1, read on the forward strand.
TGTCCTGAACCTCGGCCGTGTTCCCCGGTGAGAACCGAACGGAGGTCCCTGGCTGGAACCCGTTCAAGGAGAACGTGTCGGGGCCGGCGACGGCGGGATAGTATTGCGGCTGCTGCTGAGCGAGTGTGGCCAGAAGCTGGTCGCGTTTCTGCTCGGCGCTCATGCTCGCGGGGACGGGCAGGCTGAAAACGTCCCCACCGGGCAGCAGTTCAATCCGCGCGGTACCCGGGGACGCGGCCGAGCAGGTGAAATACACCGGGTGTCCATACGCCCCGCCCGGAAACGCCGGCTCGACGGTGTGCGCGGACCCGTCGGGCGCGTTCCATGTCAGCAGGCTGCCGGCCGTCGGGAAGAAGTTCGGCCCGCTGTTGGCGATGGGGAATGTGGGCGGTGCGTATAACCAATCGTGCGGCGCCATTTGAAGAAGCGGGTAGGGTTGCACGTCGGGCAGAGGCGGAGTAGGCGGGCCGCCGCCCGCGGGCGAGAACGTGATCAGCGGCCTGACCTGGAGCGTGCTGGTGAACGTTCCGCCGTCCGGCGAGTTGCGCTGCACGGTCATCGATCCCAAGGCCGGGAACCCCGGGTCCAGCGTCATGGCGACATCGAAGAGCCGGCTCGAAACGGTTTGGCTGCTTCCGGTCTGCGTCATGCGGAATAGCGGGGACGAGGGCACGATCGGGCCGATCGCCTGCAGAACAAAAAAAACGTCGAAGAAACTGCTGCCCGCCTCCGACAGCGTTCCAACGGGCTGAACCTGGACCGACTGGAACCGCAACGGCTGGCCCGGCGAGATCGAGCCCTGAAGGTGGTACGAATTGGTCGAAACCCCGTCGAGCGAAACGGCATAGAAGACGTCGAACGAGGAAGGGGTGAACTGCACGGTCGGCGGCTCCATGGGCAACAATCCGGTTCCGCTCGGTGGGGTGATCTTGAACCGCGCCCGCGCGCCGCTGGTCGGCGGCAGGGCAGGCACGGTGGGCGACGGCTGGAAGAAGACATCGAGGACCGCCTGCATACCGTAGGAGCCGGGGCCGCCTCCCGTATCGCTCGCCAACATCGACAGTACCATCGCCGGCGGATTCGGGTTGACCGGCGATGCCTCCTGGATGCCGTGAATCGACGCACCGCCGTCGTTGCTCAGGTTCGTCTTGGTCGGCTGAAGCCCGTTGGTCTGACTCGAGGGAACGATCACGTCAAACCAGGCCGGCTGACTCCCCTGGAACGTCACCGTGATTGGGTTGACGCTCATCAGGCTCAATGAATGCAACTCGATCGGAATCGTATCCACCGAGCCGTCCAGGGGCAGATAGGCCTCGCCATGTCGCCGGACGATCGTGTCCGCGTCGCTCGTGGCCGGATCGACGGGTACGCCCTGCAACAGGACCGTGCCGGTGAACGGCTCCGAGCCGGGTCCGAAGAAGTCCTCGGGGATCGCCGGGATCGCGTCCCCACCGAAGATCACGGTCGTCGTGGTTGTCCTGTAGTAGTCGTTGGAGGTCTGGTAGTCGAGGTAATCGGCGATGTCCAGCACCTCGGTCAGGGGCGTCTCGGGCGGATGATCGCCCACGACCTCCATGGAGTTGTCGGTTGCGTCGTCCATCAGGCTGGCGCTCAGGGTGACGGCCCCGCCGCTGCACTCCCCGGTGAATTCCGGCCGAATCGTGTACTGCTGATAAACGTGCCCTCCCAGATACGCGCCGGTGGTCTCGAATGGGAAGCACCACCTGCCGCCGGGGGGAATACACACCGGCGGCCGACCCGCGAGGTCCTCCACCGGCTCGATGTTCGCCCAGTCGATGTCGGTATCCGGGTTCGCATAATCGGTCATGGACGCCAGCAGTTTCAGCTCTTCGAGCACCTGCCAGCGGGTGTCGTCGTTTTCAACGCATTCGATGTGGATCCAATTGCCGCTTCCCCCGTTGCCTTCCTGAGCGCCTTTCCCGCCGCTTCCGCCGGGCACCTGGCTGCCCCCGCCGCCGCCCTTGTGCGGACGCAGGATGCGCCACCCGCCCCGCGGCGGCGGCCCTCCGCCGTTGCCCCCGCCCGGCTCAATCGGCACGCCGTCCGACGTGAAATAGAGATCCTTGAACTTGATGCAGTTCCTTTCGTTCATGCACAGGCAAATGTCCATGGTGACCTTGCCTCCGGGCGGAATCGGCGTGCAACTCGAGGCGTCCACCGAGGCTCCATGGTTGCCCGGCGGCGGGCTCGGCGTGCCGTCGTCGGTCCCGAGCGACGTGCTGACACTGTCGCAGCCCGCGCTGCTGGCGGTGGCGCCCAGCACCTGCACGCTCGGCCGATCGTTCTGGTACATGTAAAAATGAAAATCGTTGGCCGTCGACCCGCTGGTGTTTGTCACCGTCACGGTGCCGCAGACCTTCACCGTTCCGGGGCCGCAGTCGCCGGCGGACCCGCCGCCGGCCGCCGCCGGTCGCGCGGGCGTCGAGAGAGACAGTGCAACCGCCAGGCATATGGCTCCTGCCGGATTCTTCCATCGCGTCATGGCATCCGCTCCTGTTAGAGAGAGGGCATTCATCCGAGCTCGTCCGCGTCTTGAGGCACGCGCGGGGTTTCGTACAGCAGTCTCGACGGACTCCGGCGCGCGGACCTCTGGAACCCTGCGGCTCACCTTGCAGGTTAACCGGAGCAGGAATTATTCGCGTAGGGGAATCCGGCCACTTCATGAGAATGTACGGGCAATCCGAGAAATCCTGCGCTGTTTGGTTCCAGGGCGCCGCGAATGTGAACCATGGCGTTTCCGGAGGATGTCAGGCCTTGGGCCGCAACCGGGTGATCGTCAGTTAGTCATCGAAGATGTCCGATCTCGCCCCAGGTGCCGAGGGTCCATTCCGCAGTGCCGATAAAAAAGGTGTTCACGGAGGCGTTATGGAACTTGCAGCGAAGCGGTGCGCCAAGAGGCAGTTCGAGGCTCCGCCGGAAGAGGTCCGCGAGTACCCCCCCGTGGGTGACGACGACGATCCGCCGGCCGATGTGGGCGGCGGCGAGATCCTCGAAGCAAGCGGTCACGCGAACGTATTTCACGCGCCGACTCTCGCCGTCCGGAACCGGACGGTCGACGTCCCCGGAGAGGTATTGGCGATACTCCTCCGGGTAACGCTCGGCCATCTCGGATTTCGTCAAGCCCTCGAAGATGCCGAAGTTCCGCTCGCGCAGGCGGGCGTCGATCCGGATCGGATGGCCGGTGCGGTTCGCGATGATTTCAGCCGTCCGCCGCGCACGCGGCAAGTCGCTGCTGTAGAGCGCTTCGAACTGTTCGGCGCACAGGCGTTGGGCGACCGCCTCAGCCTGCCGGACACCGTTTTGGGTGAGCGGACTGTCCTGGTGCCCCTGGAGCCGTTCCTCGAGGTTCCAGACGGTTTCACCGTGCCTGACGACGATGCACTCGGTAGGGGCGTTCGTGACATGGGCATCCTGCCCGTATTCCGCGGGCCGGCTCTTGTTTTTCATGGGCTGATTACCGTGTCGGAAGGCCTGAACGCTCATGCCAGGGGTTGTCAGGGGCTGAAAGCCCATGTCACTGCCGATCTCGCCGGTCACGGTTGTCCCTCTGTTCGCAGGTTGCCGCCGAGTCCCGTCATGCACTCGACGAAGGTCGGAAAAGTGACCGCCATGGCCTCGGCCGTGCTGATCCGCGTCTCACCGGCCAGGGCCGTCGCGATGACCGCCAGGGCCATCACCACGCGGTGATCGTAATGGCCGTCGACCGCCGTGGCCCGGAGCCTGCTCTCCTCGACGATCATGCCGTCCGGCAATTCAGTGATCCGGGCGCCCAGTTTGCACAGCTCCTCGCGCATGACGGCGATGCGGTCGGTCTCCTTCAGTCGCGCCTGCGGTACGTTGAGCAGGGCGGTCTTGCCGCGGGCGAAACAGGCGACGGCCGCCATCATCGGCAGGGCGTCGGGAGTGGCGTTGAGATCCAGTTCGCAGCCGACGAGTTGGCCAGGGCGGACGCGCACGCCCTGCGGCGTCACGTCGATCCGGGCACCCATCCGGCGGAGATAGTCGACGACGGCCTTGTCGCCCTGGGCGTCGTTGAAGTCCAGGCCGATCAGAGTGACATCGTTTTCGCCGAGCACGCCGGCCGCCAGAAAGAACGTCGCCGAGGAAAAGTCCGCCGGTACGCGCATTTCGAACGGACGGTACCGCTGACCGCCCGGGATGCGGAACCATTTCAGTTCGTCGCGTTCCAGTTCGATGCCCCCGCGACGAAGCCAGTCGAGCGTGATGTGGACGTAAGGCTGCTCGTTGAGCAGCGGGACGGTGATCTCGCTGACTGCGTCAGCCAGCGGGCAGTTGATCAGCAGGCTGGACAAATACTGGCTGGTGACCGCCTCGATGACGGTCTTGCCGCCGCGCAGTCTGCCAGCCGCCACAACCGGGGCGCAGCCGTTGTTTCGCGTGCTCTGGACGCGGGCGCCGAGGTCGTTGAGAGACTGGGCGAGCGGACCCAGCGGGCGGCGGCGGATCTGGTCGTCGCCGGTCAGGACCGCCGCCCCCGCATCGAGCAGGGCGGCCGAACCGGTCGCGAGTCGGAGCGTCGTGCCCGAGTTCCGAACGTCGATGATGTTGTCCGGAGCCGTCGGCCTGCCGCCGAGGCCCCGGACCCGCCAGCAGTTCGGCTCGACGTCGATGGCGGCCCCCAGGGCCCGATAGGCATCGATGGCCGCCAG
>JAPKGY010000272.1 GCA_026647385.1 Phycisphaerae bacterium
GTCGTGTGCGCTGCATCAGCTCGCGCAGCCCTTCCGGTCCGGCATTGACGTCGTAGAGCTGCACTTCGACGCGCGGGACCATGTTGTTGGGTAGGCTGGCGCGTCGCCCGGGCACCGGCGGCGGTCTGCTCGTTGAACATTTGCTCCAGGACCGCCTGGGCGAACGCGGGCTCCACGTGGCTGAGTTGAAACACCTTGACGTCGCTGTCGATCGGCGATTCGATTTCCTCGAACTGCTCGATGACGCGATCGAGGACGTCCTGGAGCTTATCCAGGTCGCCGGCCGGTCCAACGACGTAGATCAAGCCGTTCTCTTCATCGTACTTGATTTGAGTTTCATGACTGGTATACGCCTGCATGGCGGCGCGCTGGATTTCGAGCCGCGTCTGCTCGTCGCGGGCCATTTCCTCGGACGCCGACGACTCGACCGTCGGCTCCATGGCCGCGGTTTCCAACGGCGCCGTTGGGGCTGGAGTCGGGGCGGGGACCGGCACCGCGGCCCGTGGAGCTTCGACGGGCTTGGGCGCTTCCGCCGCGGGCTGGACGGGGGCGGGAGTCGCGGCGGGTGTCGGCTGGGTTGCAGCGGCTGTTCGGTCCAGACCCGCGACCAGACTGTTCACCAACGGCTCCAACTGGGGAGCATAGCTGAGGGTGAGGGTATTCGCGTCGGGATCGACGGCGGCGATCGAAACCATGCGTTGCAACTGGGCCATGCCTGCATCACCCGAAGCAGCGGCCTTCTCGAAATGACTCTTGAGCGCCTTGGCAACATCCTCGGCCGCTCGATTGCGAAGCTTCACCACCTTGACCGCGCGTTCCTGGACGGCGGGTGCCGCCGCGGGCTGCGTGGCGGGAGCCGCGCCGGCAACCGGATGCGTGGCCGGCGGAGCAACGGCGGAGCAACGGCGGCCGGCTGGGTCGCCACGGTGATCTTCACGCCCTGAGCCCACGCGAGCGAAGCCAGCGATTCGCTCCAGTACACCGCCGCGTTCGGCATGACGAAGGGCGACGACGGCTCGGAAGTCCCCTCCGGCGCCTTGACCGGATCGTCATACCGGACCTCCCGAATCATCTCCATGGGGTTCCGGCGAGCGCTCAATTTGGGCAGTTCGGTCGCGTTGATCTTCTCCTGCATTTCGGCCGGTGCATACTGCTTGAGCATCTCCACGATCTTGCCCGCGTTGCCGGGCTTGACCCGCACGAACTTCAGTTCGAGCCGCGTCGGCAGCTTCGTGTTCTCGAGCTTCTCGAGCCATTTTTCGACTTCCTTGAACTGATCGGGCTTACCGGTCACGATGACCTGGTTGGCAAACGGGAAGCTCTTGACATACGGCGAGTCGTAATAGCCGTAGCGATCGATGAGGATCTTGTCGAGATACTGGGCCAGTTCGTCGGAGGAACCCTTGACCTCGTAGGCCTTGGTGATGCTGCCGTCTTTTTCCCGACTGACGAGCTCCCCGATGGTGCCGGTATCGGCGGCCGACTGCATTTCCCTGGCGAGCGACTCCTTCAGCTCGACGACCTGATCGATGAGAGGAATCTTCTCCGCCGGCGCGGACACGACGATCTTGTTGTCGGATTCGGACTGGACGATCACGCCCCCGCTCGAACCCGACGAGGACGAGCTTCGGCCGTACCCTCCGCCGAAGCTGCTTCCGAAGCCGCTGTAGCTGCTGCTCGACCCGCCGCCGCCGACGATCTCCTCGATCGTGGTGGTCACGTCGTAGGTGTCGGCGTATTTGAGTTCGTAGACCTTGATCATCGGGCCGTCGGGCCGGGCCTTGGCGTCGAGTTCCTTGATCAGCTTCTGGGCGTCCGCGACCTTGTCCTCCGGGCCTTTCAGGATGAGAAGATTGCTGCTCGGGACGGGCGTGACGACGAACTCGCCGCCGCCCGCGCCACCCGCGCTCTCATATGAGCCGCTCGAATAGGGGCTGTAGCGTGAGGGTCGTCCGTGGCGGTGAGATGAATAGCTCCGGCTGCTGAATCCGCTGCTTCCGGCGGCCACCTGTTGCTGGACCACGTCGGCGATGTCCTCGGCTTTGGCGGTCGTGAGCGAAACGATGACCATCGTCGATTCGGTGGCCGGCTGGTCGAACTCGGCGATCAGTTCCTCGACCAGCGGCAGCAGCGCCTTCGGTGCCGCCACCAGGATGCGCGAGCCGGTCCGGTGCGGGGTCACCTGGGGCCCGCCCATGCCGTACGATCCGCCGTAACCGCCGCCCCCCTGCTCCTGGAGTTCGCGATACTTGGCTTCGAGGATCGGCTCGATCATCTCGGCCACGTCCTGCGGGAGGCCCTGCTTGATGTCGAAGCTGCGGATGATCAGCGACAGGTCCTCGCTCGACTGCGCGCTCACCATCTGCTCGACCGTCTTGGAGATTTCCTCCATGCGTTCGGGCGGAGCGGAGACCAACAACAGGTCGCTGCCCATGCTCCCGATGAACTTGGGCGCGGTGGTGCCCGCGGCGCCGTAACGATTGCCCGGTCCCTCGGAGTACAACTGGCTGAGGGTGCGGGCCAGTTCGCTCGTACCGGATCGGCCGACGCCGGCGACCTTGTAGGTTCGGATCTCGTTCTTGGCGCTCGGGTCGGTATCCAGGGTCTTGATGAAGGCGGCGATCTCCTCCATCTTCGTCTTGGGCGCCGAGACCACCAGCGCGCTTCCGGAATCGACGACCTTGATCGCCCCCGGCTTGGACGACCCGGACCCGCCGGAATAGCCGTGACGGCCGCCGCGGCCGCCGCCCTCGCCGCCGAACATGGTCTCGACCGCGGCGCGGATCTGCATCGGCTGGGCATTCTCGAGCACAAACGTCTGCCGCACGATCTCCTGCGCGGCGTACTCCTTGTCGAGCTGCCTGGCGAACTCCTCGGCTTTCTTGAAGTCCTCCTCGGAGGACGTGATCAGGATGCGGTTTCCGATCGGCTCGGGCACGATACTGACCGGTGCTTTCGGCACGGGCCCGCCGCCGCTGCGGGAACCATACCCGTAATTGCGATAGCCGTGCCCGCCGCCGTCCGCGCCGAGGAGTTCATCGAGTTTCTCGGCCACGTATTCGGCGTCGGCGGCTTCGAGTTCGATCACCCGAAGCTCGGCCTGCGCGGAAGGGGTGGGCAGATCGAGCTGTTCGACCATCTCGGCCACCTTAGTCTGGGTTTCGTCGTCGGCGGTCACCACCAGGACGTTGCCCTCCTGCTCGTACAGGAACGTCGGTCCGCTCGACGCGCCCGATCCACGGTAGCCGCGTCCCTGCACCCCGAACGACTGGCTGAGCGTGCCGGCCAGTGTCGAGGCCGCCACGTGCTTGAGGCGATACAGCTTCGTCGTGTTGGCGACTTGGGCCGACGCGTCGAGTTCCTTGGCCAATCCTTCGAGCGCGGGCCATTCCTTCTCCTGGCAAACGACGATCAGGATCTTGGAATCATCGTCGGCGATGAACTGGGGCAGGCCGCTCCCCCCGCCGCTCGATCCGCCGCCGTAATGCCGGCCTCGGACATAGCCTCCGCCGCCGCCCGATGATCCGCCGCCGAACCGCGTCTGGAGAACGGACATCACCGACGACGGGGCCGCGCTCTTCAGATGCATCAGATGCTGGACGGCACCCGCCTGGGGATCGACGTCCAGCTTGGCGATCAGCGTCTTGGCTTCCTCCACATCCCGGGTTTCGCCGGTGACGATCAGCGCTTTGTCGCTGGTCATGTCGGCGATCGCATTGAACTGCTGCGTCCCATCGGACCCGCCGGGAACGCCGCCGCGCCGGTAGGAGCGCCCCATCGACGCGCCGGACAGGGCCTCGTTGAGAATCGACGCGACGGTGGAGGCGCTGGCGTATTGCAGGGTGATGTAGTGGTAAGTGGAAGGCGGCTGGGGGACGTCGAGCATCTCGATATACTTCTTGATCTGGGCCATGTCGTCCGGCTTGGCCTTCACCAGGATCGCCCGCATGTAGTCGATGGGGGTGAGGATGGCCGACGTCGTCTGGCGCATCACGGGTGGGGGAGGCGGATTCGGCTGCGGCGGCTGAGGCGGCGGGGGCGGGGTCCCCGGTCGCCGCGAGGCCGTCGGCACCACCGCCTGCACCACCTGCTGCTCCGCCAACATCGGGCGGATCATCTCGACCAGCTCGCTGGGCGTGGCGTGCTGGATCTTGATCAGCTCGCTTTCGCCGCCTTCCAGGGGCAGATCGATGTACTTGGCCAGATACTCCGCCACGAGCTTGTGCTTGGCGGGCGTCGCCTTGACCTGTAACTGGTTGAGTCGGCTGTCCTCGATGATGTCCACAAGGTCCACCGACGAACTGCCGCCTTCCGTCGGCGTCTGCTGCGGTGGGTTGGTCGCTCGACCGCGCGTGGGCGGAGGCTGGTTCACCGCCGCGCCGCCGTCCACCACCTGCTCCGGCGGCGGAAGCATCATTCGCAGCAAGCCGGCTGCGTCGGCCGGCGTGACGTACTTCAGACCGTACACCTTGAACTCGCGCCCGTCGCCGCCGAGATCCACGTCCACCTTGGCCAGGTACTCCAACTGGATGTCCACGTAGTGGGCGAAGCTCTTCATCTCGAGCAGATTCGTGTTCGGCAGGACGCTCACCCGGGTGGCGTTCACCGGCACGATCGACACCACGGCCGCCTGCAAGGCGGCGGCCGTTCGATGCTTCGGTTCGTAGACCACCGAAACCAGATCCCACCCCGGCACCTTCGCCTGGCGGTAGGCCTCCACCGAGCTGAACATCCTCGACGGCGAGATATACCGGAACCACTCAGCCAGCAGGCGAATCTCCAGATACTGGTCGCGGCGCAGAACCCAGTACTCCTGGTCCTCGATCAGGAGGTCAACGGTGAGCAGGGCTTCGTCGTAGTCCATGATCTTGACCGACTGGAAGGTCAGCGGCTTGGTCGTACCGGGCTGGATGGCACTGAGCCCCTTCACGCTCAGCCCGCTCATCTCCGCCAGGTCCTGGCAGGCCTTTTCCAGAGGCACGTTCTTCCATGCGAAGAAGTACGGGCGCTCTTCCGGCTTGAGCACCCACCACTTGGGTTGCGCCTTGAGGTCCGGAGTATGGGTTTGCGGATTCACGGGGAGTCCGGACGCGGGCTGGGGCGCTGCCGACGTTCCCTGAGGCACCGGCGGAGGTACGTGCGCGACCGGCGCGGGCTGGGTGGCTGAACCGGGCGTTTGGCCAGGCTGGCGGGTGATTCGTTTCTTGATCGCGTTCAGTTCCGCGTCGCTCACATCCGGAAGGTCGCGGGCGTTCAGCGTCATGTTGTTCGGCGGCGGCGCGCTCACCGCGGCGGGAGCCTCCGTCCCGGCGGCGGGCTGGGGAGTCGTGGGCGTCGGGGTCGGCCGCCGACTGGTCGTCTCGGGGTAGATGCGCCGTGCCATCTTTGATTAATTTGCCCCAACTCCAGATGAGCAGGAAGAGCGCCGCCAGCATGGACGGGGTCGCACCGACATAGATGATCAT
>JAPKGY010000273.1 GCA_026647385.1 Phycisphaerae bacterium
CTTTTTTGGCCCCTGAGAGATAGGCACAACATCAGGATTCTCCCTTAATTCATCGTATGTTAACTGTCGTAACGGGGTATGCTCGGACTGCACGAGGACGCTGACCAGGGCGGCGATATCCTCCACCGCGGTGCGTTCAGCCATGTGCCGCATGGCGACGGCCCGCGGAGCGCCCAGGTGCATTTCCAGGGTGCACAAAGCCATCTCGTCCGCCAGCGTGGCGCTGACGCCGCGTATTTCCTCCTCGACCCAGTTCCAGGCCGCGTCGAGCCCCATGCCCGCGGAGACGCAGATTTCAAGCAGATCGAGCGTATCGGCCAGATAGTGCTGGACTTCCGCACGGCGCTTGAGTCGTCGCCGCGCGACGTACATGTTGGGGATGAAGAACAGCATGCCCGACGCCAGGACGATCAACAGCGCCTTGGCCGACAGGGGCAGCGATTCGATCGGAAGCAGGAGTGCGGTCAGGCCGGTCAAGCCGGCAATCAGGAGCACGACCTTGAATCCGAGGTAAATCGCCCCGGCGCCGCGGCCATGGAAACCGGCCGAGGCCAATTCCGCCCGGAGGTTCGGCGACGTCTTGCCAGCGGACACCGCGGAGCCGATTCGCCCGACAAGGCCCATCAGACGCGGCGCCTGCTCCTGACCCGAGAACTGGCCTTCGAATCCGTTGCTTCCCCTGAGCCGCGCCGCGATGGTCTGCTTGCGCGCGGCGGCCGCCCCGATCAGGGAACCTCCGATCGCCATAATCGAAAGGAACACCAGCAATGGGACAAGGGTCTCGTACATGTCTCAGGTCTCACCACACGACGGCCGTTGCCTCATGTCCGAATCGTCGAAATCCGGTTCATGATCCAGATGCCCAGTGCGATGCTGCAGCCGGCCGCCGCCAACATGATTCGGCCTGTTGTCGTGTGCAAAAGCGGGGCCATGTAGTTGGGATTCAACGCGGTCAACAATCCCAGCAGCACGAACGGTAATACGGTCAGAATCCGCCGACTCAACTGGGCCTGGGCGGTCAGGACGCGGACCCGTCTCTTGAGCCGGATGCGGTCACGAATCACGTCCGCCAGCCGGTGCATCATGTCCGCCAGGTTGCCTCCGCTGCGCAATTGGATGGACACGGACGTCGCGAACAGTCGCATGTCGGCGCTGCCCGAGTCGCCGGCGACCTCCTTGATCGCGTTCTCGAGGTTCAGCCCGAGCCCTTCGAGCATGCAGATGTTCCCGAACAGCGTGCTGGCCGGCGCGGGCATCTCCTGGGCCACGATCCGGAACGAACCGATCAGCGGATGGCCGGCCCGAAGCGATCGGGCGCACAACTCCAGCGAATCCGCCAACTGATTCTCAAACAGGGCGATGTGACGATCGACCCGCTTGCCAAGCTGCACCCGCAACACAGTCAGGGCCAGCAGGCACAGCGCCAGGGCGGACAGGAGACTGTGGGTCACGATCAGCACGAGCGCGCAGAGCAGGAACAACACCCCGAGCACCCCGAGAAGGAAGAATGCCGGTGGTATATTGACACCGGCGTCTCGCAGCAGCCGGCGGAAGTTCTCCGTAAAAGCCAATCTCCGACGACTCAGCGTGGGGACGGTCGTCGTGGTCTCCTGGCCGTCCTTCCACAGCCGCAGCACCCGCGTCGAGCCCTCGGACAGATCCAGCAGGCTGGCCGAATGCAGCCGGCCTTCCAGTTCCCGGGCTCGCTCCTGCCTCCGGCCATGCCAGAGGAACACGCCCATGAGCCAGAGGGTCAGCACGAGTCCGAAGGACGCGGCCATGATCAGGAGGGTCAGCGAATTGTTCCATTCAGCGGGCATTGGCTTGTGCATCCAGTTGAGCCGGTGATTTCAGCGTACGACGCTGGAACATGTCCTGAGGCAGGACGACGCCTTCCTCCTCGAGTCGGCTGAGCAGGCGCGGACGAACGCCGCAGGCCTCGAACCGCCCCACGGCCCGTCCGGCGTCATCCACGCCCAGTTGCTTGAACTGGAAGATCGTCTGGAGGCAGATGGTTTCGCCTTCCATGCCGGTGATTTCGGCGATGGTCACGACCTTTCGCTGCCCGCCGGTCACGCGATCCAGGTGGACCACCAGGTTGAGGGCCGAAGCCATTTGTTCGCGGATCACGTGCACGGGATAGTTCAGCCCGGCCATGCTCACCATGTTTTCCACGCGGCGCAGCGCGTCGCGCGTCTGGTTCGCGTGCACGGTCGTCATGGAGCCCTCGTGCCCGGTATTCATCGCCTGGAGCATGTCCAGGGCCTCCGCGCCGCGCACCTCACCGATGATGATGCGGTCCGGGCGCATGCGCAGGGAGTTGCGCAGCAGATCGCGCTGGGTCACCTCGCCCTTGCCCTCGATATTCGGGGGGCGGGTCTCCAACTGGACCACGTGCTCGCGCTGCAGTTGCAGTTCGGCGGCATCCTCGATGGTGACGACGCGTTCGTCGGCCGGGATCCACTTCGACAGCACGTTGAGCAGCGTCGTCTTACCCGTGCCGGTGCCGCCGGAGATCAGGATGTTCATCCGGCAGCGCACGCAGGCTTCGAGGAAGACGACCATATCCTCGGCGATCGAATCGAGGCCCACGAGGCGCTCCGCGCTGATCGGCACTCGTCCGAACCGGCGGATGCTCAACGCCGGCCCCTTCAGCGAGAGCGGCGGGATGATCGCGTTCACCCGGGACCCGTCCAGCAGACGCGCGTCCAGCATGGGAGAACTCTCGTCGATGCGCCGCCCGACGCTCCCGGCGATGCGCTGGATCACGTGCAGGAGGTGCTCGTTGCTGCGGAAGGATACGTTGGTCGGCTCGAGCCGCCCGAAACGCTCGATGTAAACCTTGTTCGGACCGTTCACCAGAATGTCGCTGATCTCCGGGTCGCTCAGCAGGTCCTCAATCGGCCCCAGGCCGAAAATCTCATCCAGAAGTTCGCGAACGAGCCGCTGCTTTTCGGACGCCGACAGGGGGAAACGCTGTTCGGTCAGCAGGAGGTCCAATCGGGCGGAACATTCCCGGTGCAGATCCTCGAACGACATGCGATGGGCTTCGTTCAGGTCCAGCACTTCCAGCAACTTGCGGTGGACCTGCAACTTGAGCTGTTGAAACACGTGCTGGTCCTGAGGCCCGCGCTGGGCGTCATTCCCGTTGGTTCTTCCGAAGTTCATGATCGTCATCCTGTCGTACCATGCAGCAACGTCTGCCTCGGCTGCATGCTGAAGATCTTGTCCGCCAACTCCTTCAAACCCCGCCGAAGCGGCGAACGAGGGGCGAAACTGGCCAGCAACCGCCCGTAATTGATACACCCGACGGCATTGGGATAATCGTTCTCCAGGGAGATGATCGACCGCCCGTCCAGGGCGTCCGAAGCCTCCTTGAGGGCGATCATGGTTCGCCGTTTTCGGTACCGGTTGGCCAGAAGGATCACCCTCTGCTCGGACACCCCCCGGTCGGCCAGGGCGGTCAGATATCGCCGCACCATGGTGATGTCTTTTACCGTCAACTGGAATACCAGCAACGCGATGTCGCTGGCAGCGACGAGACCGGCCACGGCGCCCATCGGGATGCGCGGCCCGTCCACGACCACGTGCTTGTACGCATGGGCGGCGGCCCGCAGGGTCTCCTCGAGCCGGGCGTAGCTCACGCCCGCCGCCGCGAACACGTCGGTCGTGGCCGGGCTGATCAGCACGTGTACCTGGTCGGAGAACGTCTGCGCCGTGGTGCGGATCAACTGGGCGTCGATGTCGCCGTGCCGGGAAAGGACGTCCGCGACGCCAAACTGGCCCCGCAGGCCGAGATAGGTGGCCACCGCACCGTAGTGGGCATCCAGATCGATCAGCAACGACGGGTCGCCGGCCAGCAGGCCGAGTTCGTGGGCCAGATTGATCGCCAACGTCGTGGCCCCCGCCCCGCCGCTGGCCGACAGAAACGAAACCACACGCCCCCGCGCCGAGGAGCCCGAAACCTCCGGCATGAGTCGCTTCAAGGCCGAGGCCAACTCGGACGCGATCAGGTTCTTGACCAGGAAATGCCGTACCCCCGCCTGCATGGCCTCGACGGCCAGGTCGCTGCGGAACTCCTTGGCGAGCACCAGAAAACGCGTCTGGGGAAAGGTGCGGGACATCGTCTCGATCCCCGCCAGCATACCCGACGGATCAGGATCGATGTCCACCAGAACGAGGTCCTTGGGCGTCCGCCTCAGCACGACCTGGAGATCCTCCAGGGTCGCGCAGGAGGTCCCCAGCATGAATCGTCCGTTGGCGTCCAGCGCCTCAGTGACCGACTGTCTCACCATCGGCGAACCGCTGACCAGTACGATGTCCGTTCTCTCAGCCGTGTTCGCCGCCATGGCAGGCTCGCTCACCAATTGCCCAAGAAACATAACCGCCCCCGTTCCAAGAACCGGCTACTGTGTCTGCACGGACCCCGACGGGGCCGGTGCGGCGCTCGCCCGACTCGGTTGCGGGCCCTTGTCGTACGTCGCCCACGCCCCGGGCCCTCGCAGTTCGCCGAGCCCGATATCCTTCAACCATTTGGCCTCCGCCTCCGAAAGGGTCGGAGGCGCGCTGCCCTCGATCTTGCCCATCGCGAAGAATTCCCAATCGTTAGGCACCGTGTGAAAATCTCCGGGCAACGGCGGGGACGACTCCAGGCTGAGCGGCTCGACCAGCCACGCAGTCACGAGAACCGCCAATTCGGTTTCCCCCTCGAGATAGCGACTCGATCGGAACAACGCACCGATAATGGGCACGTCGCCGAGCCCCGGCACGCGGGAATTGCGGCCTTCATTCCGCCGATTCAGCAGGCCGGCCATCAGGAACGTCTGCCCGCTGTTCAACTCGAGGGTCGTCTCCGCCCGTCGAGTCACGATCGACGGAATGCGAAAGCCCTGGATCTCGACCGCATTTTGATCGGAGAGGTCGCTGACCTCCGGGGCCACGTGCAATCGAATCGTGTTGTCGCCCAGGACCGTCGGGCGGAATTGCAGGCGAACGCCGAACTCCTTCCACTCGACGCTGATCGCGGTGCCCGCGGCCGCCCCGCCGATGGTGCCCTGCACCACCGGGACCGGAAGTTCGCCGCCCGCGAGGAAACTCGCCTCCTCGCCGCTCAACGCGACGAGATTCGGCTCGGCCAGGATCCGCAGATACAGGTTCTCCGCCAGGGCCTGGACGAAGAACTGCAGTTCCGCCCGAGGGAAGCCGAGCACCAGCGTGGTCAGAGGGCTCACGTTGACGTCGGCGTTGAAAGTGAAGGGCGACACGGTAGGCGTGGCAATCTCGACGCCCGCCGGGAGATTCTCAGGCGGACCGATCGTGATCGGACTCAGCGCACCGCCGCTGGCCGGCCCGACCTGGGAATATCCGAAAAAGCCGTTGTCGTGATGGCCGGTCTGCAACGCCTGGATGCCGAACGCCCGCAGCGCGGTCCGGGATACTTCAGCCACTCGCACCTGGATACTG
>JAPKGY010000274.1 GCA_026647385.1 Phycisphaerae bacterium
CCATTTATCCCACCAGGTTCTGACGCGCGACCAGGTTTCCTTCTGAGGATCACGATCATTGATCGCTCCCAGATAGAACTCGTAATTTTCTGGCCAGATCTCGGTTTGAGCGTGCGGCTGGACGACAGGCTGGTTCCGGGCCTGGCGGCGGTGGATCTGTACGCCGCTGGATGGGTGTCGCGCGAGTTCCGGATCGGAATGGTGGACTTGCCCGCCGGCGAGCATACGATGTCATTCGAGTGCAAGGGGCGCAACGCAGCCGCGTTATCACACTCCCTGGCTGTCGATGCGCTGGTGATCGACCGGATCACACCCTACTCCGTGAAGGCCGACAAGGAATAAATGCCGGTCGGCTGGGATCCGTATCGCGGTGACGAGGGCTACCCATGGCAACGAACGAGAACCGTGGTCGGAACAATCCGCTGCGTCGCGACCTGCCGCCGGCCATGGTGCCCCAGCCGTGCTGCGTGGTGCTGTTGGGCGTGACGGGCGACCTCGCCCAGCGCAAACTGGTGCCCGCCCTGTACGACCTGGCGACCAGCGGGTTTCTACCGGCGGGTTTCACGATCCTCGGAGCCGCCCGACGCGACTTCTCCGACCAGCAACTCCGCGAACTGATGAAGGCGGCCGTGTTCGAGCACGCCCGGATTCAGCCCGTTCAGCCGGAAGGCTGGGAGGACTTCGCCAAGTCGTTGTTCTATCAGCGCGTGCGTTTCGACGAGCCGGGCGACTACGTTGCGCTCGGCTGTCGCTTGAAGAGCCTGGCGGCGGAGCGGATGACGGGTGGGAACCGCCTGTATTACCTGTCGACCGCGCCGGAGCACTTCGCGATGATCGCCGGGCAGCTGCGGGGAGCGGGCCTGGCCGGCGGGGCGAACGAACAGCCGTGGACGCGACTGGTCATCGAGAAGCCGTTCGGCCGGGACACCGCCAGCGCAGCCGAGCTGAACCGCGCGTTGCAGGCGGCCTTCGACGAGTCGCAGGTCTTCCGGATCGACCACTACCTCGGCAAGGAAACCGTGCAGAACATCCTGGCCATGCGATTCGCCAACGCGATCTTCGAGCCGATCTGGAACCGCCGCTACGTGGATCACGTGCAGATCACCGTGGCGGAACGCGTCGGTATGGAGGGCCGACGGGGGCAATACTACGACACAGCCGGCGCCGCACGGGACATGTTGCAGAACCACATGATGCAAGTGCTGTCGCTGGTGGCGATGGAACCGCCGGTCGGCATGGATGCGCGGTCCATCCGGGAGGAAAAGGTCAAGGTCCTGCGGGCGATCCAGCCGCTGGCCGGCCCGGGGGCGACCGGGGCGTCCGTTCGCGGACAGTACGGGCCGGGCAGCTTCGCGGGCCAGACCCTCCGCGGCTATCGGCAGGAAGAGATGGTCGACCCGGACTCGAACAGCGAGACCTACGTGGCGGCCCGGCTGTTCATCGACACGTGGCGATGGTCCGGCGTGCCGTTCTATCTCCGAACGGGCAAGCGGCTGCCGAAGCGGCTGACCGAGGTGGCCATCCAATTCCGCTCGCCGCCGATGGCCATGTTCGCGGAGATCGAGCAGATGCCGAACGCCGCCAACCAACTCGTGCTGCGCGTCCAGCCCGACGAGGGGATTTCACTGTCGTTCCAGGCCAAGGTGCCGGGGATGCGGATGCGCATTCGGCCGGTGAAGATGGACTTTCGCTATGGCAGCAGCTTCGGCGGGGACACTCCGGAGGCGTACGAGCGGTTGCTGCTGGACGCGATGTTGGGCGACTCGACGCTATTCATCAGCGCGGACGAAGTGGACTACGCGTGGCGATTGATCACCCCGCTGCTGGAGTCCTGGCAGGAGTCGCCGCCGCCGCCCTTCCCGAACTACGCGGCCGGCACCTGGGGCCCCGCGGAGGCGGACACGCTGTTTACCACGCCGGGGACGGGATGGCGAAAACTGTAGAGGATTCACTGTTGTGGAGCTGAGAAATCGCGAATGTCCGTGTCAGGTGTTCTTCCGCTTCCGGCGTTACGAGGCGGATCATGGGTGAGCCTCGCACAGAACGATCACGGCCCTTCAACTCCTTGAGGCTGCTGGCGCGTGCATAATGACTGTTGCCATCTACCGAAAAGAGGACGCGGCGAGGCGAGTTGGTATGGTAGCCTGTACTGTTGCGGCATCGCTTGCCGCAGGAGCACGCTTCGCCAGATTCATCGAGGTTGCATACGCTGATGTTCGCGGCTCGGACGTGTTGACTGTGATAGACTCAGCGATGTCTTTGTATATGTGTTCTTTTCCTCGCCCGGTGCAGGCTGCTCCACTGTGAGGGCCGATGGCCGATCCATGCCATTTCAAGGTTTGTTTCAAGGCTGGTAAAGCCTGCACGACAAGCGATAGGAACTCATCGACCGTCATTCCCGCTACTCGGATGAGTGCCCGCAGGGTACCCGGAGCCCGTTCGCGGTGTTGCGGGACAGACAAGCTGGCCAGGTCGCCCGGCTTGAGCAGAATAACGGGACTCCCTCGCTGGCGATCTCTGTGCTAGCCGGCGCGTTCGAACACTTTCACTGCCTCGGAACCTGATAGGACGGGCAGCTTGGCCCTCAGACCGGGACCTCGATCTCGCGGACCTGAACAGTCAAGGGCAGACCGTTTTCCGCTCGGGCTTCCGGGCAGGCGGCGACGGCCTCTCGAATGTTGGCCAGCACCTCCTCTTCGGTCGCGCCCTGGGAGATGCAACCGGGGATGGCCGGGCACTCCACCACCAGCATGCCCGTCCCGTCCGGATTAAGGGTGACAATGAGTTTCATGGGGGTCTCCTCAATCTGAAACTGTATATCATCACCCCGATCGAATGAGGCCGTTCGTCGCGAGGGGCGCCTTTCGGGCATTGGTGGGGCTGCAACGAGGATCTGTGGCGGCCGGTTGCTCTTTCGGCGGAGGCATGCTTCCCACGGCAGGCGAGTCATTGCTGCCTCCCAGGCTTTTGAGACAGGCGGGACGGCCGCCCCCCCGGTGCAGCTTTCCTTGAAGAGGGGCACTGCGGCCGGGTAAAATAGAGTGTCTCGCCCCGGCTGGCGGGCGTGTGGCGTCTGCGGGCCGGGCGGGGGTCGGTTTCTGGCCGCGGAACCTCCCTGCCGGGATCAGCGCGAGGGCGTTTTGAACGGGTCTGTCGATGCTTGCCAAACGGATCATTCCATGCCTGGACGTTCACGCCGGCCGGGTGGTCAAGGGGGTTAATTTCGTCAACCTGCGCGACGCGGGGGACCCGGTGGAGATCGCCCGGCGGTACGAGGCGGAGGGAGCGGATGAGCTGGTCTACCTGGACATCACCGCCAGCCACGAGGAGCGGGACATCCTCCTCGACGTTGTTTCGCGGACCGCCGAGCAGGTTTTCATGCCGCTGACGGTGGGTGGGGGCATCCGGACCATGGAGGACATCCGCCGGCTCCTGAACGCCGGGGCGGACAAGGTGTCGATCAACTCGGCGGCGGCCAAGGACCCGGATTTCGTTCGGGAGGCGGCGGAGCGGTTCGGGAGCCAGTGCATCGTGGTGAACATCGACCCGAAGCGGATCCGGCGGGATGGCCGGGAGGTCTGGGACGTCCATATCCATGGCGGGCGGATCCCGACCGGGCTGGAGGCGGTACCCTGGGCCCTGCGGGTGGAGGAGCTGGGGGCGGGCGAGATCGTGCTGACCTGCATGGATGCGGACGGGACGCAAAACGGGTATGATCTGGAGATTACCCGGGCGGTGGCGGAGGCGGTGACAATTCCGGTCGTGGCTTCCGGCGGGGCCGGGCGACCGGAGCATCTGGCGGACGCGGTGACGATCGGCAAGGCGGATGCTGCCTTGGCGGCGAGCATATACCACTTTGGGACCTACACCATCGCCGAGACCAAGCGCATCATGGCCGAGCGCGGCATCCCCGTCCGGTTGTAGGCGGGTTGGCAGACACGGCAGCAGCAAGCCCGATTCGCGGCGGGAGCGGAAACCATGGCCGAGACAGAACTGGAACTTCAGAAGGAACAGACAGCCGGCGAGGAAGCGGGGATGAAGGAGTCCGCGGCCCAGGAGTCCCTGGCCGCCCCCGCGGCGGCGAAGGGCGAGCCGAAACTCCACAAGTACTTGAAGTACGTGGTCGAACTGAAGGCGTCCGACCTGCACTTCAAGAGCAACGCCCGGGTACACATCCGTCACAAGGGCGACCTCAAGCCGCTCAAGGGCCCGCCGTTGTCAGCCAAGGAAGTCGAGGACATCTGGTTCGAGGTGATGAACGACCATCAGAGGCGGCAATTGCTGGAGAAGGGTGCGTCGGACTTCGCCTACCAGTTGGGCGATTCGGACCGGTTTCGCGTGAACATTTTCCGTCAGCGGGGCGTGCTCAGCGTGGCCGCCCGGCGTGTGAACAAGGACATCCTGAACTTCGATCAGCTTCATCTGCCGCAATCGATCTACAAGATCACCGAATGGCATCAGGGGCTGGTGCTCCTGGCGGGCATCACCGGGTCGGGCAAATCGACGACGATCGCCGCGGCCCTGGACTACATCAACGCCCACCGGGCCTGCCACATCGTGACGGTGGAAGACCCGATCGAGTACCTGTTCACGGACAAGAAGGCTCTGGTGAATCAGCGCGAGGTCCACGTGGACGTGGACAGCTTCCCGGACGCGCTGAAATACCTGATGCGCGAGGACCCGGACGTGGTGCTCATCGGCGAGATGCGCGACGAGGAGACGTTCATGGCCGCCCTCAACGCGGCGGAGACGGGCCACCTGGTTTTCGGTACCGTTCACGCGTCGAGCAGTTCGCAGACGATCAACCGCGTGCTGGACCTTCTGCCGGAGGGCTCGCGCGATCTGGTCCGGCAGACGCTGGTGTTCAACCTGCAGGCGATCATCTGCCAGAAGTTGCTGCCGAGCATCAAGCCGGGCATCGGTCGCGTGCCGGCGGTCGAGATCATGTTCGCCAACTCGGCCGTGCGCAAGCTGATCGACGAGAAGCGGGACGACGAGATCTCCAAGGTCATCCGCGCCTCCTACGAGGAAGGCATGATGGATTTCAACGAGTGTCTGCGCCGTCTGGTCGAGGAGGAGTACGTCACGACGGAAGTGGCGTACGCAGCCTCACCCAACCCGCAAGAGTTGAAGATGCGGCTGAAGGGCATCAGCTCGGGTACGGGCTCGATCCTGGGTTGATCCGCAACAGCCTGAGCGGAGCGGGACGGGACCGTGCGGACGACGGCCTGCCGGCGCGGGCCGGCCGATCTGCTTTTGTCTCCACCGGAGTTTCCATGCGAGTGTGCCAAAGTCAACAGGGCAGAGTTCGAGCGGCGGCGTGGGCCGCCGCGCTGGGCGGATCGGCTGCGGCGGCGCAGGCAGGCGACGTGCTGGCTGTTCTCCCCGAGCCGGGCGGCTACACCAGTTGGGTCCGGATCGTGGTCGTGCTCGTCGCGATCGTGCCGTGGCTGCTGTTCTGC
>JAPKGY010000275.1 GCA_026647385.1 Phycisphaerae bacterium
AGTTCATTAAAGGTCCAAATCATTTACCTAAGATTTTTATAACTCTCATCCCGCGAGGCCTTGCCCTCGGAGGGGGCGCGTGAGAGGCCCTGGAGGGGGGGACGGCCCCCCTTTCGCGACAGGTTTTGGACGTACCGGGCCAACGTCATGCCCAAACCCGGCCTTCGGCCCGGCGAAATGGGCGTGGGAGAGGGGGACAGCCCCCCGCGCACACCCCCTGGCGCAGCACCGCCGCGCAAGGACCCCGCCGGATACGGGCCACCGAACGCGTCGGCGAGCGCATCGGCGAGTCCTCGTCCGGTTAGTGAGCCGGGTCCGCCTGCGGCGGACGTGAATTCTCCAGAATACTCAAGAACGGTCCTAACACTCTGTTCCACAATAGGTTATATACCATCGTCCCACTCGGACCGGCGTCTCACGTCTGGTGCCGACGGGGGGGTGCCGAATATCCCCCTCAGGGTTTTGAGTGCCCGCTGCAGCCTCTTTTGAAATGTCTCGACCGAGCAGCCGGAAATCCGGGCTGCCTGATGGACACCCTGCCTCTGCAGGACGACCAGTTCGATGGCCTGTCTCGTTCGAGGTGGCATGTTCGCGACCCGTCGGGCCATCGCCAGCTCCAGATCGTTCCGGCAGGCCGCCGCCTCGATTTCCGTGGAGGCGGTGCAGTACGCACAGCCATAGTCGCAGCGCGGGGCCTGGAGCTTGGCGATCCATCTTTCCTCTTTCGGAGTCCGTCGCTTGGCGAGGTACTCTTTCAGCACGTTCGTGGCCATCGCGAGCAGGTACGTTCGGACTGCGGATCGTCTTTGAAACCGCCCGGCGTTTCGCCAGAGTCGCAGGAATACTTCCTGGGCCAAGTCGGCGTGCGGAACGTCCGGGCCGGCCCGAGCCGCCAGGAAACCCACCACAGCCTGAAAATGCACTTCGTAGAGCCTGGTGAAGGCCTCGGCATCCCTCTCAGCCGTCCTGGCCATCAGGAAAACGTCCGTTTTGTTGTCCGGCGACGTGGCGTCCGGCGATCGTCCATCCGACGAAGTGGCTTGCGAGGGCGGGGGAGGGGGGCGCAGGCTTCGTCGCTTGCCCAGCATCAATGGTTGTTCGCTCATTGACCGCTCGCGGGACGCCGGGGAACGAGCGCTCGCGTGGCCCGGTTTCATCCGTGCACTCCATTGCGGGTTATCGCGCCGTTCGAAGGCATGCCGGCGAGTCTAGAGGTGCCAAGGGTTTGCCTCAAGAGGAGAAATACGGTCCGCGGAGGCCGTGCGGGGTGGATGAGAATCCGCCATTCCTGGGGCTCGCTTAGTACCGCCCGGTCCCAGCCGGGGCGGTGTTCGCTCCTAAGTCGTTTCGCGTCAATGGGTTGAGTGTGATGGCTCCGTTGCGGGGCGGCGGCCGACGGCCGAGGAGGCCGACAACTCATATAGTGGTATTCGGTGGTACATGCCCAGGAGGTGGCACGCTGCCCGGATGGCCGGGCCTTTCTCCGCAACAAAGCCCCGGCCGGGCTTGGGCGGTTTCTCCCGAAGCGAATGGGCTCTCGGCCGGATGCCGGGGCTCAGTCGATCCGGGCGATCGGCTGCACCTGCCAGTCCTCGCCGACCCATAAGGTGACGATTTTAGCCGGCAGGCCCCAAGAGTGAACTTTCGCAGCCGCCCGCTCCAGTTGGGCCAGGTGCTGCGGTTTCTGGACGGGGTTACCGGCACAATCGTGATGGGCCACGATGGCCAGGACCCGCGAGCCGTGACCTTTCACGGAGATTTCCGACCGGTGGCGGATCGACTCGATCGCCGCCGGGTTGTCGTCGGCCAACAGCCCGTCGGGGCCCGCCTCGGTGATCGTATCCACGTAGTCGGCCTTGAAGGTCGCCCGCATCCAATCGGACACCGGCTGCTGCACCCGCCCATCCATGCACGTGATCGCGGTGACGAATACTCCGTGAGCCATCCGATAGCCTCCCGTTACGATTCAGACATCCGACTCAGTGATTCCATGCAATCTTAATGGGCGAGGTCGGTTCTGCAAGTGACGAGCCGCGCGGACCTGCGCAAGCGATCGCAGTGCGATGCTCGAGCGGGAGGGCAGGAGAACAGGGGAGCAGGGGAACAGGGGAGCAGGGGAACAGGAGATCAGGAGATCAGGAGAACAGGAGATCAGGAGATCGCCGATGAGTGGGTCGGTCTGGATCGGTTATGGGAACGGATCGTTTGGTACTTTCCGCTCTCCTGTTCTCCTGTTCTCCGGCTCACCTGCCCTGTTCGCCGCAGGCGAACGGAGAGGGGGGGATTCGAACCCCCGGTACAGACAAGCCGTACACAGCCTTTCCAAGGCTGCTCCTTAAGCCACTCGGACACCTCTCCATCGGTCGCCGACAAGGCGGCGTGTTTCGAATCCCAGTGTATGAGCCGACTCCGGGCGGGTCAACTTGCCAGCGGCTGGGGTGCAAAGAGCGGGTTCGTGACAGTTTCGGCGGGCCATCAGGGCCCCGCGTCGCAGTCTTCGGAAATCCGTTCTGGTCGCCGTGGTCCAGGTCGCCGGGGCGACGACCGTGGCGGGCGGACTTGTCCCGGCGTAGTCCGCTACGGTGGACTGGTCTGGGATAAGTCCGCTCCAGGCTCTGCAATGGGCCCGCCCAAAGTGTCATCGGCCCGCAGAGGCCGTGCCTCAGCCGGCTGTTGCAGGATGAATCGGGCGTGGTACGCTTGTCGGCGTCATGACCCACCGGGAAGCCGAAAGACGCGTCGGTCAGTTGCGGGAGGAGATCCGTCGGCACGACTATGCCTATTACGTGCTGGCTCAGCCGGTGATCTCCGATCGCGAGTATGACAGGCTCTTCGAGGAGTTGAAGCGGATCGAGGCTGACCATCCCGACCTGGTCACCCCCGACTCTCCGAGCCAACGGGTGGGGGGGCAGCCGCTCAAGGGGTTCCGGCAGGTGGCGCACGCCGTCCCCATGCTGTCGATCGACAACACTTACAACGAGGCCGACCTCCGCGAGTTTGACGCTCGGGTGGCCAAGGGGCTCGGTGGCAAGAAGTACGCATACGTGGTGGATCCGAAGGTCGACGGCGTGGCCGTCTCGCTGCGGTATGAGTCCGGGCAGTTCGTGCTGGCGGCCACCCGCGGCGACGGTCGGACGGGCGACGACATCACGCAGAACGCGCGGACGATCCGGGCGATTCCGCTCCGGCTCCGCGAGGGCGGGGATCTGTTTTCCGGTCGCCTGCCGCGGGTGCTCGAGGTTCGCGGGGAGGTCTACTGGCCGACGAAGTCGTTCAACGCCTTCAACGCCGCCCGGGAGGCCCGCGGCGAGCCCATTTTCGCCAATCCCCGCAACGCGACGGCCGGCACGCTCAAGCAGCTCGACTCGCGGATTGTGGCGGAGCGGCCACTTTCGTTCGTGGCCCACGGATTCGGGCAGGTCGAGCCGCTCAACTTCGAGACCCATTACGAGCTGTTCCAGCAGCTGAAGGCCTGGGGCATTGCGATCAGCCCGTACATGCAGCGTGTGGAGTCGATCGACGAGGTCGTCGACCTCGTGCGCACCTGGGACAAGAAGCGTCAGCGCCTTGATTTCGCGACCGACGGGCTGGTGATCAAGGTCGATCGCCTGGACCAGCGGGAGAAGCTGGGGGCGACGAGCCGGGCGCCGCGCTGGGTCATCGCCTACAAGTATGAGGCGGAGCGCGCCCGGACGAAGCTGCTCTCCGTTCGTTTTCAAGTTGGCAAACTCGGGACGATCACGCCGGTGGCGAACCTGGAACCGGTGCAGTTGGCCGGCACCACGGTGAAAAGCGCGTCGCTGCACAACTTCGATCAGATCGAGCGGCTGAAGGTCCGCGTGGGCGATATGGTGTACGTCGAGAAGGCGGGGGAGATCATCCCGCAGGTGGTCGGCGTCGACCGGGACGCCCGGGGGCGCGGGACTCAGCCCATCGAGGCACCGCGCGCGTGCCCCGAGTGTTCGAGTCCGACCGAACGCGACGAAGGCGGCGTGTTCCTGCGATGCGCGAACCCGTCGTGCCCGGCGCAGATCAAGGAGCGTCTGCGGTACTTCTGCGCCCGCGACCAGATGGACATCGAGGGCGTGGGTGATGTGCTTGCGGCGCAGCTTGTCGACTCCGGTCTGGTGCGCGAGTTCGCGGATCTGTACCGTCTGGCCGACCGCCGCGAGGAGTTGATCGCGCTGGAGCGGATGGGGGCCAAGAGCGCCGACAATCTTCTGGCTGCCATCGAAGCCAGCAAGCAGCAGCCGCTCGCCCGCGTGCTGGCGGCTTTGAACATTCGACACGTCGGGGTGAACACCGCCTTGCTCCTGGCCGAGCATTTCGGCTCGATGGATGCGATCGGCGAGGCCGACGCCGGCGCGCTTCAGGAAGTCGAGGGCATCGGCCCGGAGGTGGCTGCCAGCATTCGTTCGTTCTTCCACCACAAGAGCGGCCGGCACGTCGTTGAGGCGCTGCGCAAGGTCGGCGTGAACATGACCCAGCCCAAGCGCAAGCGTAGCGGGCCCCAGCCCTTTGCCGGCAAGACGATTGTGGTGACCGGCACGCTGGAGCGCTACAGTCGCAAGGAGATCGAGGACCTGATCGTCTCCCTCGGGGGCAAGGCCGGCGGCTCGGTGAGCGGCAAGACGGATTTTGTGGTGGCCGGCGCCGATCCCGGCTCGAAGATCGACAAGGCCCGCCAGCTCGGCCTCGAGATCATCGACGAAAAGGAATTCGATCGCCGGGCGGGTCGGTAAGCTTGATCGGCTTGCCGGGATCGTGGTTCATGCCGTCTGTGCCTGGAGTGCCTTGCGTCGTTTAGCCGCATCGCGTGTGACGCGACCTGGTGCCGCCCGCGGCACCGCCAAACATGGAATACGATCGAAGGCTTCGATGCCGACTCGTCCCACCGATGGAGGTCATCGACCGTGGAGCAACCGATGCCGTCAATGCCGCCGACACCGCCGACGCCGCCGACAACCCCAACACCGCCCGTACCGCGACCGCCGGCGCCTCGTGCCGACGACAGCCGCAGGCTGTTCTGGCTCGTGCTGATTCTGGCGGGTTTGGCAGGCGGTCTGCTCTATCGGCAGGTGGCCGAGGTGTTCCGGACCTCGTCCGTCGAGCCGCGGGCGATCACGCCTCGGGGGAGTCTGAGCGAGCAGGAGCAGACGACGATCGCGATTTTCAAGGAGGCCTCGCCGTCCGTCGTCTACATCACCAACGTCGCGGTCTGGACCGACCGCCTCGGTCTCAACGTGCAGGAGATTCCTCGAGGGATGGGCTCGGGTTTCGTCTGGGACAGCCAGGGCCACATCGTCACCAACTTTCATGTGATCCTCAACGCGGACGCGGTCAAGGTCACGACCGGCGATCACCGATCGATTGACGCTGACGTGATTGGCGTGGCTCCGGACAAGGATGTGGCGGTTCTTCGCCTGCGTGGCGGCGGGGGCGGACTGCGCCCGATC
>JAPKGY010000276.1 GCA_026647385.1 Phycisphaerae bacterium
AGATTGGCAAGGGGTATTTCTAAAAGCAGATGGAAGGATTATCCATGAGGACGTAACTATACAGGATGTCCCTTCGCCCGCCAGACGATAGCTGCACTGCTCGTAATCCCCGATCCGCCCCGCGCCGGCTGCGAACATCGCCTGGGCGACGCGCTCGACCTGGTCGGCCGGCACGAACGTCACGACTTTGCACTCCCTCGAATCACCCGTGACGAACTCGAACGGCGACAGGTCCGTCAGCCCGCACAAGTCCGCCAGCACGTCGTTGGTCCCGCCGGCGGCTGCGTCCAGCGCGGTGTGCGACGAGTAGATCGCGATCTTCGCTTCAATCGCTCGATGCACCAGCGACTCGGTGCCGCCTGAGTCCGCCAGCAATCGACTCACCGGCTTGAACAGCGGGGGATGATACGCGAACACGAACCCGCAACGTGCCGCGATAGCCTCCGCCAGGACCGCCGCCGTCAGGTCGATGCACACCAGGGCAGCCCGACACCGCCTCGCCCGGTCCCCGACCAGCAGACCGACGTTATCCCACGCCTGGGCCAGTCGAGGCGGCGCGATCTCGTTCAGCGCCTTCTCGATCCGGCCCACCGTGGCCGATCCGGGCCGTTTCTTCGTCATGGCTCGCACTCCTCGGCGGCTCGCCGCCACCCGCACGATACGACCGCACAATCCGCTGAGGCGGACCGCCTTTTTGTGGTCCGCCACCGAAAAGGAGCCTTCCGGGAACACAGGCGCGCAAATCGCATGCATCCTTCGCCGGAAGGTTCTAAGAATGTACCCGCCGACACGCTCCGAGCAAGCTTGCCGGTGGCTCCTCGACTGAAATGTCGGCCTGGACGCCTCGGCGCATGTCTGCCCATCCACGGGAGGAGCTTCTGACTTCTCCATTCGCCGTTTTATCCTGCTTGACCCCGTACCACGGGGCCACTAAACCAGGGGTTATGCGCGATGCTCTGTCCGACCCCACCGGCCGCGAGTCCCGGCCTTCGGCCGTTCTGTTCGACATGGACGGCACGTTGACCCTGCCGCAGTTTGATTTCGACGCGATCCGGCGGGAGATCGGGCTCCCGACCGAGCCGCGGACGCCGATCCTGGAGGCCGTGGAACGTATGAGTCCGGCCGACCGCGCCCGGGCGGAGGCCATCCTGCTTCGCCACGAGGCGGCGGCGGCTGAAACCAGCCGGCTCTGGGATGACGCCCGCCACGTGGTCGAGTCGATCCGAGGCGCCGGCGTGCCCGTCGGCCTGCTGACCCGCAACAGTCGCCTGTCCGTGGATACCGTTCTCGCTCTGCACGGCCTGTCCTTTGATGCCGAGTACACCCGTGAGGACGGGCCGGTGAAACCCGCCCCGGACCCCGTGCTCGACGTCTGCCGCCGGCTGTCCGCCGATCCCGCCCGGGCGTGGGTGGTCGGCGACTACGTTTTCGACATCCAATCGGGTAATGCGGCCGGCGCCGTCACCGTCCTTATGCTCGGCGATTCCGACCGCCCCCCCTGGGCGGACCAGGCCGGTCATGTGATTCGCCGGCTGAGCGAGCTGCTGCCGCTGCTGGGGATCGCGGCTGCCGGTGCGGCGGGGTCCCCGGGGAGTGATGAATGAGGAATGTCGAATGACGAATGACGAATGACGAATGACGAATAAGGATTACCTCTTAATAGATACACGGCGCTTCGTCGGCGAAGAGCGTGCATCGTGGAGAGCGCGGTTTTTCCGCGACAATCGTCGCTTCGCGTTCTGTTCTCGCGTGCGGCGGGTCGGCTCGGGCCACTGCTCGGCGATGCGGCGCAAAAGAGCCTTGGATGGCCCGGCTTAACCCTGTTGCGCGGGGCCTCCGGAAAGGGGGTATGGGTCGCGTACAGGAAGCCCCGGCCTTCGCCCGGAAGGGCGTGTAGGTCGCACGATCTCGAGTCGGACCGTCCCAGGACACCTCCGCGGGTGGCTGATCGCCGTGGCCGGGCTCTCTCGGCGTTCAAGGCGACGCTTTAACGACGGGCCGCTCCGTTTTACGGCCCAAGCCATGGCCGGCCTAGGGTTTGGCGGGCCGGGAGCCAAACGGCTAGAGGGAATCGCAGGTGGCCGCGGCCGGCCGGGAACGGCCTAACGCCCGGTCCGGTCGAACCTTAGGGGCGTCCAGTAGCGCTTCAGGGGCCTTTACGGCACGCGACGCGCCATCAGAAGGTGGGTTAAAGAACAGTTATCACCGGCCTCGCTTGTGGCCGGTGTGTGGGCCATCCGAATAACCGGCTGTCCCGGCTTTTTGCGTGAGTCCGGGGATGACAACGCGCTGCTCGGCGAGGTCGGTATGACGAATGACGAAGGTCGATCGGCGAACGTCGGACATCCGCCGTGGCGGAACAAAAGGAATCCGAAGCCCGAATGACGAAGATCCGCCGGATGCCACGCCGCGAATTCAGCGGGTGGCGCGGCTTTGTCAAAGTACCCAGACCTGCGGGGCACCAAGCCGGCTCACGTACGATATGGTATCATGTGCATGCGGTTGAAAGTGTGAGAACTGACTTCTGCTTTTTCGCCGAACGTCCGGTTGCCGGATGGTTTGGGGTCGCACCTATGTCTCGACGACTCGTACGGGCGTTTCCCAAGGTCGTATGGTTTATCAGTGCCGGTACGGTGATGGTTGTTTTGGTCGGGCCGCTTGTGTGCGATGACCGGAGGACCGAGGACGCGCGGATTGCTCGGACGACCGCGAATCTGGCCGTGGCCGAGGAGGGGCTTCGCGTGTTTCATCGCTATCATGGGCGGTTGCCCACCGAAGAGGAAGGCTTGCAGGCCCTCGTGATGCCAACTTGTGCGGAGGGGGTGCGCTGCGTGGAGTCTGAAGGTTTGCTCGAAGACGCCTGGGGCCGTCCGTTCGCCTACACCCGACATTCGGAGCACAGAGCGACCATCAGGGGCGTGAGTCCAGCCAAGGCCGGCGGGCAGGGGAGCCAAGCAAGCGACTTGATTGTTGAGGTTGATCTTGAGCACGCCCTTGAATCGAGGCAAGCCCGATGAACCTGTGGTGTGTCGTACCGATGATCGCAGTGATGCTGGGCGCCGCTTTCGTGATGGTGTTCGCCGGTATCAGGCTTCTGCGCGACGCGAGACGCGTCCGTGGAAACGAACCGCCGCACGACCCCAAGCTGTTTTGAGGGGCTGCAAGCTACCCCTTCGACGTTTTTGAACGTAGGAAACCGGACCCGGAGATTGTATCGATCGCCGGCGGTGTGCTGTTGTTGATGGGGGTATGCATCATCGTCGGGGCCTTGGTGTTCTTGTTTCATTGCGTACTTGGGAAGACCTGAGAGGGTGTGTGAGAAGCCCCGGGAGAGGGGGACAGTCCCCCGGCTTCTCACACACCCTCTGAGGCGGCCAGGTATTTCGCCGGCTCTCTCACGGTCCCCGGAACCATCGCCAGAGCCACAGCAGGGCGGTGAGTGCGGCGGAGAGTGCGAGGCAGGTGACGATCGGGAAGTAGAAGCGGGTGTGTTCGCCCTCGATGCGGATGTCGCCGGGCAGGCCGCGGAATCCGGATCGGCCGAGGGCCCACAGGGTCAGGCCCACCCCGACCAGCACCACGCCCATCGCGACGAGGATCTTGCCCATCTGCGTCATGGCGTTTCCAGCTTCGCCCGGAGTTCCCGTTTCAGGATTTTGCCGGTGGGGCCGCGGGGCAGGTCGTCGACGATGTGGACCTCGCGCGGGACCTTGTGGCCGGCCAGGTGGTTGCGGCAGAACTCGCGAATCTCATGGGCGGCGGCGGTGGTATGGTCGCGGAGGATGACGAACGCGATGACGGACTCGCCGCGGCTGGGGTCGGGCCTGCCCACGACGGCGGACTCGCGGACGGCCGGGTGTTGTTCGAGCACCGATTCGACCTCGCGCGGATAGACGTTCTCGCCGCCGACGATGAGCATGTCCTTGGCCCGCCCGGTGATGGCGATGTATCCGTCGGCGTCGACGTGGACGATGTCGCCGGTGCGCAGCCACCCTTGACTGTCGAGGACGGCGGCGGTTTCCTCCGGCCTGTTGTAATACCCCTTCATCACGCCCGGCCCGCGGACGTACAACTCGCCCGTTTGGCCGGCGGGCAGCAGCTTGCCCTCGGTGTCGCGCACCTGGATCTCCACGCCGGGGATCGGCCGACCGACGGTCCCGACGCGCTGCGCGCCCGGCTGATTCGCCGAGATCACCGGCGACGTCTCGGTCATGCCGTACCCTTCCAGCAGATTCATGCCGGTTTTGTCGAGCACTTCCTGATAGAGGTTCATCGGGAGGGGCTCGCCGCCGCTGACGGCCAGCTTGATGCGGGCGAAGTCGGCCGGCTTGGCGGACTTCAACCGGGCGATGGCCGCGTACATGCTCGGGACGGCCATGATGACCGACACGTCCTTGCAGCGGATGGATTCGTGTACGGTCTGCGGCGAGAAGCGCGGGATAAACGTCACCCGGGCGCCGAGCACGACCGGCAGCAGCGTCAGGACGGTCAGCCCGAACACGTGGAACGGCGGCAGGAAGCCGAGCAGGTGGTGGTCTGGTTCCAATTGGAAGTGCTCGATGGCGGCGCGGCAGTTGGAGAGCAGGTTGTTGTACGTCAGGCAGACGCCTCGCGGCTGGCCCGTGGAGCCGGAAGTATACACGATGACGGCCGTGTCGTCCGGGGCGACGTTCGGGACGGCGGGCCGGGGGCGCAGGTACTCGAGGACGAACAGGCGCTTCAGCGACAGTTCCTTCATGTAGAGGGCGCGGACGGACGTCTCCGACAGCAGCGGTTCGAAATGGTGCGTCGCCAGGACGAGATCGATCCCCGCGTCCTCGACGACCGCGTTCAACTCCCGCGGCTGAAGCAGGAAGTTGAGCGGGACGGCGGTCCTGCCCGCCCAGAGAACGCCGAACAGCGAGCCCAGGCCGGCCACGGACGCCGGCATCATGATTCCGACGCGCGGGCAGTCGGTGTGTTTGCGCACGACCCGGCGGATCACCCGGGCGAATCGAGCGAGCTGTCCGAAAGTGATTTCGCGGAAGGGATCGCCGACCGACAGGCGGTTCGGGTATCGCCGGGCGGCGTCGACAAGGCATTCGATGAACATCGGGTCTCCTCAGGCAGACCGCCTCGCTTGGGGCCAGCACCGTGGATCGACCGGGCGCGACAGCCCGTGCATACGTCGCATGGATCGCCGGCCGCGGGATTATACGGCTCGACAAACGGGCTCGAAGCGATCATGCTATCGGCGGATCGGGTGCTCGTCCATGCCGCGCGGTTGCGGTGTGCCCTGACACCGTGACAGTTTCGTTGCGGTGCAGCCGTCTCTCCGCAAACGGTTCGTGCGGGTCTTTTGCTCCGCGTTCGAAGCGCCATAGTGGAACAGCTCTGCGCCGATGCCGGCGATGAGCGCGGTCTTGATGGTCAAATCTTGCTGATTGGAGCCGCGGAGAGCGCCCAGCAGTT